>NZ_JBAGKI010000022.1:0-88852 GCF_036689795.1 Micromonospora palythoicola
GCGTGCCCAGCGCAGGGCGCCGCGCAGCGCCGGGTGGGGCGCAGACGGCAGGTGGCCCGCATTCCTCTTGGGAGGCATGCGGGCCACGAGGCCGATCAGAGCTGTCAGTCGGTGACGGTCACCGTCACCTCGTTGATGCCGCGACCGGCGGTCACGGTGGTGTCTCCGTTGCCCTGGCGGGACAGCGCGCGCAGAGTCCAGGCGCCCGGCGCGGCGAAGAACCGGAACTGACCGGCCGGCGAGGTCACCACCTCGGCGGTGAACTCACCGGTCGAGTCGAGCAGCCGGACGTACGCGCCGGCCACCGCCTCGCCGTCCCCGGAGCGGACGACACCGGTGATGACGGTCTCCCGCTCCAGGTCGAGGCCGGCGGGCAGCGGGGCCGCCTGGTCGGGGGCCGCGCAACCGGCGGCGGTGCTTGCTGCGGTGGGTGCGGTCATCTCAGGCCTCCCCCGGCTCGTCGCCGAGCGCCACCGGCACCCCGACCAGCGAGCCGTACTCGGTCCACGATCCGTCGTAGTTCTTCACGTTGCGGTGGCCCAGCAGCTCCTGCAGCACGAACCAGGTGTGCGAGGAGCGCTCGCCGATGCGGCAGTAGGCGATGGTCTCCTTGCTGTCGTCCAGCCCGGCCTCGCCGTAGATCCGGCGCAACTCGTCGTCGGACTTGAAGGTGCCGTCCTCGTTGGCCGCCTTCGACCACGGCACGCTGATCGCGGTCGGGATGTGGCCGCCGCGCTGCGCCTGCTCCTGCGGCAGGTGAGCGGGGGCGAGCAGGCGGCCGGCGTACTCGTCGGGGCTGCGTACGTCGACCAGGTTCTTGGTGCCGATCGCGTCGACGACCTCGTCCCGGAAGGCCCGGATGCTGGTGTCCGGCTCGCCGGCGACGTACTGCGTCGCCGGGCGGGCCACGGTGTCGGTGACCAGCGGGCGGGCGTCCAGCTCCCACTTCTTGCGACCGCCGTCGAGCAGCTTGACGTCGCGGTGGCCGTAGAGCTTGAAGTACCAGTAGGCGTACGCGGCGAACCAGTTGTTGTTGCCGCCGTAGAGGACGACGATGTCGTCGTTGCTGATGCCCCGCTCGGACAGCAGCGCCTCGAACTGGGTCTTGTTGACGAAATCCCGGCGGACCGGGTCCTGGAGGTCGGTCTTCCAGTCCAGCTTGATGGCACCGGCGATGTGGCCGGAGTCGTAGGCCGAGGTGTCCTCGTCGACCTCGACGAAGACGACGCCCGGGGCGTCGAGGTTCTTCTCGGCCCACTCGGCCGAGACGAGTGCGGTGTCGCGACTCATCGAATCACTCCCTGGTGAGGATGGATGGTGAGCCAGCGCGCGGAGGTTGTCGGATGTGATGGTGTCGCACCACGCGCGGGACCCATAGCTCGGAACGGATCACGGGTTCGTGCGACGGCGCCGCTGCCGGGCGTCCGGTGGGGTGCACCGGGAACTAGGTACGCATGCCCCGAGTGCCTTGGCCGCTAGGCGGCCCGAGACAGCCCCGCCGTCAGATGACGGGGCGACACAGGCAGGTGGCCACGCGGCACAGGTCGACCGCGCGCCGTTTGGTGAGGAGCGTCCCCATGAGCAGGGAGCCTACCAGCGATCCCAGAATTCTCTATCGGGCCGACCAGCATCCGGGACGCCGGGCCGCTGGTCAGCCGGCCGAGTTGATCGGCACGTCCCGTGCGTCGGCGGTCACCGTCAGCCCCTGCGGCTGCGGTCGGACCTCGCGGACGGTGAGCTGGAACGGCAACTCCGGCAGGGGCACGTCGACCGAGATGCTGCGGGCGAAGTTGCTCACCAGGGCGCGGGCCAGCGGCACGTCCGGCAGCCCTTCGGCGTCCAGGTCGTCGAACTTCAGGGACACCTGCCCCTGCTCACCGACGATGATGTCGGCGGTGCCGGTGACGGTCAGTCGTTGGCCGAGGACGTCCACCGGGGCGGTGACGGCGAGCTGGCCGTCCCGTTCACCGAGGGTCAGCCCCTCCCGGTCGAGCAGGGCGGACAGGCTCTCATAGCTGATGGTGCCGGTGCCGTTCACCGTCTCCGCCACGACCTCACCCTGCCCGGTTCGCAGGGTGTCCAGCGAGGCCCGCACGTTTCGCGCGTCCACGTCCAGGCTGGGCAGCGCGACGGCGTCGCCCTGCACCGAGGCCCGCACGTCCCGCAGCTTGATCGAGATGCGTTCGTAGCGGCCGTCGAGCACCTGGGTGAGGAACGGGAAACCACCCACCTCGACCTCGGGAGGCGAGGACTGGGCGTTCTGCTGGGCGACCTGCTGGCGTACCTCGTCGGCGATGGTGCGCTCGGCGACGGACGCCGCCACCCGGTCGGCGATGGCGATCAGTCCGGCGAGCACGATCAACAGGACGACGAACCCGATCAACACCTTGCGCCCACGTCGCCGCGGTCGCCGTTCGTACGCCTGCGTCTGCTCCACGCCGCCTCCTGTTTCGTCGTACCTCGATGCCGCCAGCGGTGGACCGGTGGTACCCGTGGTCCGGATTTCTCAATCGCGCCGGGCCGGATCGCGCCGCCCGCCCCGGGCTGTCAGAGCAGCAGCCGGCACATCAGGTACGCGGCCGGCGCCGCCATCGCGAAACCGCCGAGTGGGCCCTGCACGTGCCGTGCGGCCCAGGCCGGCGGCGTCTCGCCGGCCATCAGCCGCCCCGCCTCGGCGTAGCTGACGGCGAGATCGGCCAGCACGGCGACAACGGCCGCCGCCAGGCCGATGATCGCGGCCCGGGTGGGGGTGAACGGAGTGACCAGGTAGCCACCGAGCAGCGCGCTGATGAGCGTGCCGACCATCGCGCCGCCGACCACCCCCGCCGCACCCCTGGGCACCTGGGGCGCCAGTCGTGGCCAGGCGGCGAGCGCGTCGGTCACCCGGGCGACGACGAGCGCCACCCCGGCCGCGGTCAGGCAGACGGTGATCGCCTGGGTGCCGGCCGGGATCCGGCTGAGCACGATGAGCGTGGCGAAGGCGACGACTCCGAACACACTGGTGGCGGTGCTCCGCAGCGAGTCGGTCACCCGGACCCGGTCCACCCGTCGGACCAGTTGCCCGAGCACCGCCGCGAGCACCCCGCCCACCGCGACGTAGAGCAGTGGCGCCAACCGGGCCTCGGCCGACCGTACGGCCACCACGTCGGCCGCCACCGCCGTGACGGTGCCGACCCCGAGCACGACCGCCAGTGCCGGTGGCCGGGTGACCATGGTCCAGGCGAGCAGGAACATCACCTGCACGGCGAGCACCACGAGGGTGAACGGCAGCCGGTGACCGGGACTCGAGGTCTGCGCCGCGATCACCAGGCCGAGGCCGAGCAGCGCGGCGAAACCACCGATGGCGAGCGAGATCTGTCGGCGTACCTCGACCGGCGGTTCCGCCTCCTCCTCGTCGTCGGCGTCGGTCTCGTCGTCAGGGCGGCGAGCCGAACCGCCGCGGCGCAGGCGGCGCGGGCCGCGCGAGCGCCGCTCGTCGACCTCCACAGCCGGACCGGTACGCGGCACCGAGCCTCCCGGGGCGGAGGGGTCCTCGGCCCACGGGTCACGGCCGGGCTCGGGCGAGTTGGCGGGAAACACCCACCGATCGTGCCAGACCAACCTCACATCGCGGGTGCCAGCGTTTCCACCACGTTAAAACCTGCGCCGCGATCAGGGGCAGATAGGGCAAAGAGGAAACCGCGTCAAGGTCGTCCGCGAGGAATCGGTTACGCTCAACGGCGAAACCCGCCCGTCAGCGACGCCGGGACCCACGGAAGTTCCCAGCGCCACACCCCGCAGGAGTGCCGCTGGTCGCGCGCGGCCGTAACGGGCCGCCGGGACGGAGGTGATCGTGGAGATCCTGCTGCTGGTGACCGCACGGGCAGGCGAACCATCCGCAGTGCTACCGGCACTGGACCTGCTGCCGCACTCGGTGCGCACCGCGCCTCGCGACGTCCGCACCCTGGTCGCGGGCCCGAGTCCGGACGCCGTGCTGGTCGACGCCCGCTCCGAGCTGAGCGAGGCCCGGGCCACCTGCCGGATGCTGCACGCGACCGGGCTCGGCGTGCCGCTGGTCGCGGTGGTCACCGAGGCCGGCCTGATCGCGCTGAACGCCGACTGGGGCGTCGACGACGTCATCCTCGCCTCCGCCGGCCCGGCCGAGGTGGAGGCCCGGCTGCGGCTCGCGGTCGGCAGGCTGAGCAACGCGACCGCCGGGGCCGGCGGCTCCATCCGGGCCGGCGAGCTGATGATCGATCCGGACACCTACGCCGCGAAGCTCAAGGGTCGTCCGCTCGACCTCACCTACAAGGAGTTCGAGCTGCTGAAGTTCCTCGCCCAGCACCCGGGTCGGGTGTTCACCCGCGACCAACTGCTGCGCGAGGTGTGGGGTTACGACTACTTCGGCGGCACCCGCACGGTCGACGTGCACGTGCGTCGCCTGCGCGCCAAGCTCGGCTCCGAGTACGAGTCGATGATCGGCACCGTCCGACAGGTGGGCTACAAGTTCGTGGTGCCGTCGTCGCGGAACCTGCCGGAGACCACCGATCACACGCCGCTGCCGATGCGGGCCCTCACCGTCGAAGGGTAAAAATTCCTATATGCCCTTTTTGGTCGACTCGCGGGTCATATCGTGACTGCCAGTTGACCAGCGGGGGGCATTGGTGGGCGCTAACCAGGTGGGGGCGGCGCGGGCCGTCGGAATCATCACGCTCGTGGTGACAGCGGTGCTCGGCTCGGCGTACCTGCTCGGAAGGGGCCTGGTGCCCGACGCGTCCCGGACCGACGCCGCCGTCACCGCGACCGGTGCCGAGCACCCCGAGTACGCGGACCAGTCCGCCATCGACGTCGAGCCCGAGCACACCCGTGCGCCGGACGCCGAGCCGGACCGGTCGCAGCCCGCCGACCCGCAGGAGCAGGACCCGAACATCGGCCCGATGGGCACCCGGGTGAGCACCGGCACCGCCGGTGTCGCGCTCACCTTCGACGACGGACCGCACCCCGACTACACCCCCCAGGTGCTCGCGATCCTGCGGGACTACCACGTCACGGCCACCTTCTGCGTGGTCGGCAAGAACGCCCAGGCGTACCCGTGGCTCGTCGAACAGATCGTCGCCGAGGGACACACGCTCTGCAACCACAGCTGGGACCACGACGTCGCCCTGGGCGCCCGGTCCGCCGACTGGATCCGCGCCGACCTCATGCGGACCAGCGAGGCGATCCGCGCCGCGGTGCCCGACGCGCCGATCGCCTGGTACCGACAGCCCGGCGGGGCCTGGACCTACTCGGTCATCTCCGTCTCCCGGGACCTCGGCATGGCGCCGCTGCACTGGACGCTGGACCCCTCCGACTGGCGGGCGCCCGGCGCGAGCCGGATCGCCGCCTCCGTGATCAATCAGGCACGGCCGGGCTCGATCGTCCTGCTGCACGACGCGGGCGGCGACCGTCAGGGCACCGTGAACGCGCTGTACCGGATCCTGCCCGAACTGGCCGGCAGGTTCGAGGTTCAGGCGTTGCCACCACGCGGACTGTGACGCGGGTACCCACCGTCGGTCCGGGCGGCCGGTCCACCGTGCGGCTACGGTGATGCGATGAGCAGCACCCAGTCGGACGTCGATCAGGTCAGCCGCCTCGACCGGCTCGGCCCCGCGGAGGTCGCCGACGTGCTGGCGCTCGCCGGCGCGGCCGGCGACGCCGACGGCGCGGACCCGATGGACGAACGCGTGCTGCTGCGCCTCCGCGACGAGCACGCCGCGGCGACCCACCTGGTCGCCCGCTCCGCCGACGGCACGCTCACCGGGTACGCACACCTCGACACGACCGATCCGGACCGCGGCGTCGGCGTGGACCTGGTGGTGCACCCGGCGCACCGGCGGCGGGGCACCGGGCGGGCGCTGGCCCGGGCGGTGCTGGCCGCCGCCACCGGGCCGCTGCGGGCGTGGGCGCACGGCGACCATCCCTCGGCCGCCGCCCTCGCGGTCGATCTCGGCTTCCACCGCGCCCGGGTCCTCTGGCAGCTGCGTCGACCGCTCGCCGCCCCGCTGTCCGAACCGCACCTGCCCGACGGGGTGACGCTGCGCGCGTTCCGCCCCGGCAGCGACGACGAGGCCTGGTTGACGCTCAACGCGCGCGCCTTCGCCGACCATCCGGAGCAGGGCCGGTGGACCGCGCAGGACCTGCGGGTACGGCTCGCCGAGCCGTGGTTCGACCCGGCCGGCTTCCTGCTCGCCGTCGAGTCGGCGACCGGCCGGCTGCTCGGCTTCCACTGGACGAAGGTACACGAGCGCACCGGCTCCGCGCGCATCGGTGAGGTGTACGTGCTCGGGGTGGAGCCCGCCGCGCACGGTGGCGGGTTGGGCCGGGCCCTGACCACCGCCGGGCTGGCGTACCTGCGTGACCGACGCGGACTGGACCGGGTGATGCTCTACGTCGACGAGTCGAACACCGGCGCGGTGGCGCTCTACGAGCGGCTCGGTTTCGCCCGCTGGTCCGCCCACGTGAACTACCAGCTCGGCTGATCCGTCCGGGTCACGGCAGGTGGAACCGGGGCCGGTCGGGATCGGACAGGTCCAACCGGGGCGTGATCGGGGTGACCGCGTCGCGGTCCGCCGCCGCCGCTGCCACCGCGGCGAGGTCGGTGCAGGCCGCCATCTCGCGAAGGGTGACCAGGGTCGGCGGGAGCATGCTCAGCTCGCCGGCGGCGACCTGCCGCCCCGCCTCTCCGGGCCGGATCCACAGCGTGTGGTCGGCCTCGCCGGAGACGTCGCGGGTGCGCTGTCCCTCGGGCAGCAGCGCCACGAAGAAGTACGTGTCGAAGCGACGCGGCTCGAACTCCGGGGTCACCCACCGGCTCCACGGCAGCAGCAGGTCCGACCGGATGGTGAGCCCACGCCCGGCGAGCAGGTCGGCGAAGCCGGTCCGCCGCTGCTCCAGGTCGGCCCGGACGGCCTCCCAGCCGTCGTCGCTGACGTCACCGACGACCCGCGTCGCGTCCGGGCCGGCGAGCAGCACCCCCGCCTCCTCGAAGACCTCGCGGGCCGCCGCGCAGACCACCGCCTGGGCCGCGCTCGGGGCCAGCCCGAGGCGTCCGCCCCAGTCCGCCGGTGTCGGGCCGGCCCAGTCCAGGTGGGTCGTGGAGTCCGACGGGTCCACTCCACCGCCCGGGAAGGCGTACATGCCGCCGAACGCCATCGCCGCGACCCGACGGATCAGGTAGACCTCGAAGCCGGCGTCGGCCGGGCGGAGCAGCAGCACGGTGGCGGCCACCCGGGGCACCGCCGGCACCGCACCGGAGGCCCGGAACCGGCGGGCGTGCTCCACGAGCGCGGGCGGCGCCGGGAAGCCACGGTCGATCGTCATGCGCCGAGACTAGTCCCGACCCGTGGATGCCCAGTACAGCGCTCTGCTGATCTTCGGTAGCGTCGCGCCATGACTCGTTGGGGCATCCTGGCCACCGGCCACATCGCCGCCCGCTTCGCCGAGGATCTCCGGCTGGTGCCGGAGGCCGAACTCGTCGCGGTCGGTTCACGCACCGCCGAGACCGCGGAACGCTTCGCGGAACGGCACGGCGTACCACGGGCGTACGCCTCCTGGGCGGAACTGGCCGCGGACGCCGAGGTCGACGTGATCTACGTCGCCACCCCGCACGCCGCCCACCACGAGGCGGCCCTGACCTGCCTCACCGCCGGCCGGCCGGTGCTTGTCGAGAAGCCGATCACCCTCGACCTGGCCACCAGCACCGAACTCGTCGACACCGCCCGCGCCGCCGGGGTCTTCCTCATGGAGGCGATGTGGATGCGGTGCAACCCGCTGATCCGGCGGGTCTGCCAGCTGATCGCCGACGGCGCGATCGGCACGTTGACCGGGGTCCGGGCCGATTTCGGCGTCGCCGGGCCGTTCCCACCCGAACACCGGATGCGCGCCCGGGCGCTGGGCGGCGGCGCGCTGCTGGATCTCGGTGTCTACCCGATCAGCCTGGCCCACCTGCTGCTGGGCCGACCGCAGCACGTACGGTCCTGGGCGAAGCTGGGTCCGGAGGGCACGGACGAGAACACGGGCCTGGTCTTCGGCTACGACACCGGTGCGGTGGCCACGTTGAGCTGCGGCATGGTGGGCGCCACCGGACTCACCGCCTCGATCACCGGCAGCACCGGACGGATCGACCTGCCCGAGCCGTTCTTCCGCCCCGGAGGGTTCACCCTGCACCGGGCCGACGCGGCACCGGAGACGATCACCGAGGAGCTGGTCGGCTCGGGCTACCAGTACGAGGCCATGGAGGTGCAGCGGTGCCTGGCCGAAGGCCTGACCGAGAGCCCGCTGGTACCGCATTCGGCCACGCTGGAGATCATGGGCCTGCTGGACGAGATCCGCGCCCAGATCGGCGTCTCCTACCTCTGATGTTGTCGAAGGGCCCCCGGGACGACGGGGGCCCTTCGACACCGGTCAGCTGAAGATCGGACGGACCAGGAAGTACATCAGGGCACCGATCGAGCCGGCCGCCGGGAAGGTGAGGATCCAGGCGCCGATGATGTTGCCGGCCACGCCCCACCGCACCGCGGAGAGCCGCTTGGTGGCACCGACGCCCATGATCGCCGAGGTGATCGTGTGCGTGGTCGAGATCGGGGCACCGAGCACCAGGGCGTTGAAGTAGAGCACGCTGCTGGCCACGGTCTCGGCCGCGAAACCCTCCGGCGGGCGCAGGTCGATGATCTTCCGACCCAGGGTCCGGATGATCCGCCAGCCACCGGCGTAGGTGCCGGCCGCCAGCACCGCCGCCGAGGTCCAGAACGCCCACTCCGGAATGTAGGTGGCGTCCTCCTGGTAGCCGCCGACGAAGAGGGCGAGCACCACGATGCCGATGGTCTTGGCGGCGTCCTGCATGCCGTGACCGACCGACATGGCCGCCGCCGAGGCGGTCTGGGCCCAGCGGAAGCCCCGGTTGAGCTTGCCCGGATGCCCGTTCCGGAAGATCCACTGCACCGCGATCATCACGATGTAGCCGAGGAGGAAGCCGACCATCGGCGACAGGATCATCGGAATGATCACGCTCTCGCCGATGCCGGTCCAGAGCACGGTGCCGGAGGCGGCGACGGTCGAGCCGACCAGGCCACCGATCAGGGCGTGCGAGGACGACGAGGGCAGGCCGAAGTACCAGGTGATGATGTTCCAGGTGATCGCGCCGATCACCCCGGCGAAGACGATGCCGAGGCTGGAGACGCCGGTGGGCAGCTCGACCAGGCCGCTGCCGACGGTCTTGGCGACCTCGGCGCCGAAGTGGGCACCGATGAAGTTGCCGACCGCCGCCATGGCCAGGGCGACCCGGGGGGTCAGCGCCCGGGTGGAGATGCTTGTCGCGATCGCGTTGGCGGCGTCGTGGAAGCCGTTGGTGTAGTCGAACACCAGGGCCACCCCGATCACCGCCAGCACGGCGATGAGCTCGGGACTCACAGGATCAGGACTCCTTGACCGCGATGGTCTCGACCGTGTTGGCGACGTGCTCGAAGGCGTCGCAGGCGGCCTCCAGCTCGTCGGCGACCTCCTTCATCTTCAGCACGGTCAACGCGTCGTACTCCCCGGAGAACAGCCGCACCAGCAGCATCCGGTAGGCCTGGTCGCCGTCGTTCTCCAGCCGGTTGATCTCGATCCAGTAGTCCTCGAGATCCTTCATCGACTTCAGTCGGGGCATCGCGTCGGCGGTCAGCTTCGCCTGCTGGTCGAGCACGTGCACCAGCTCGTGCATCTCCCGGGGCAACGACGGCAGCTTGGTCAGCCCGTAGAGGTAGAGCAGGTTGCCCACCGCCTCCAGGTGGTCCATCACGTCGTCCAGCAGCGAGCCGAGCCGGTAGATGTCCTCCCGGTCGAAGGGGGTGACGAAGGTGGAGTTGATCTTCTTGTACAGGTCGTGCGTGATCTGGTCGCTGTCGTGCTCCACCTCGGTGAGCCGCTCGCTCACCGACTGCACCTCGACATCGGGCAGGGCCAGCTCGTTGAGCAGCTCGGTACCCCGGACCAGATTCTGCGCGGCCCTGGTGAAGAGCTCGTAGAAAGCGCCCTCGTTGGGGCGGAAGGAAAACCTCACAGCACGGACCTCGTCGTGTCGGGTGGAAGGGGTGGCGGCCGTCGCTCCGGCGCCCTGCTGAGGGGAATGCTAGGGAACCGTCAGACCGGCGATTTTTCGGCCCACCCCTGGCCAGATCGCATTCACCGCTCGTTCAACTTCTGTTCACCTTCACCGGCCCCGTGGTTCCCAGCAGCCGCTCCCGTTCCCGCGCGATGTCGAAGTCGGCTGGCGGATACCCCAGATCAAGAGTGTTGAACGTCTCACGCAGCAGGTGCGCCACCGCCCAGTCCCGGTACCACTTACGGTCCGCCGGCACCACGTACCACGGCGCGATCTCGGTGCCGCACCGGGCGAGCACCTCGGCGTACGCGGCCTGGTAGTCGTCCCACCGGGACCGGGCGTCGACGTCGGACGGGTGGTACTTCCAGTGCTTCGTCGGATCGTCGAGCCGGGCCAGCAGCCGCTTCGCCTGTTCGGCGTTGGAGATGTGCAGGAAGACCTTGACCACGACCACTCCGGCGTCGGTCAACTCCCGCTCGAACTCGTCGATCTCCGCGTACCGGGGCCGCCAGACGTCCTCCGGAGCCCGCTCCTGGACCCGGGGCACCAGCACGTCCTCGTAGTGCGAACGGTTGAAGACCCCCAGGCTGCCCGGGGGCGGCAGGGCCCGCCGGATCCGCCACAGGAAGTGGTGCCGCAGTTCCTCCACGGTCGGTGGGCCGAACGCCCGGATGTGCACGCCGAGCGGGTTCATCGCCCCGACCACCCGCTTGACCGTGCCGTCCTTGCCACCACAGTCCATCGCCTGCAGGACCAGCAGCACCCGCCGCCCGGCGCCCGGGTCGGCCTTCGCACCGGCGAACAGCATCTCCTGCTGGTCGGCCAGCTCCGCACCCAGCCGGGCGACCTGCCGGCGGGCCCAGGACTTGCGGTCCGGCCAGGTCACCTCGGGGCCGGGCAGGCCCGGGGTCGAGCGGGGGTCGATCTCCGCGAGATCCACCGGGCCACCGGGCCGCACCCGGAGCAGGTCGCGTACCGCGCCGCCGGTCGGCGCCACCACGTCGAAGTCACCGTCGTCCACCATCGGAGCATCATCACCCGTCCGCCGCCGGTCCGCGCGACGGAGGTGGCCACGGCGATCAGACGACCAGGGCCAACCACTTGCGGTACGAGGTGGCGAAGGGCTCCGTGCCGTCGCCGAGCGCGCCGTACAGCCAACGCGCCGCCGCCTCGGCCGCCACCACCAGGTCGTCGGGGTACCCGAAGCGGACCCGGTGCTCGGCGAACTCGTCCTCGTCGCGCAACTCGACCAGGCCGGTCTCCCGGCGCCGGACCACGTCCAGGTCGAGGTCGATCAGGTGCACGGTGTCCTCGCCCTCCCAACGGGCCGGACTGGCGATGTCGCAGTAGACCTCGCTGGTCCGGGGCGGTGGGTTGAACATGCCGGTCCACCAGGCGTGGTGGGGCACCAGCAGCACGAAGGGAATCTGCTCGACCGACGGCCGGCCGTGGTAGACCGAGCTGGTGCCGGCCGACACGCCGAGCCAGATGCCGAGGTCGTCCTCGGCCAACCGACGCGCCGGGTAGTCGCGGTGGGCGCTGCCGTCGAACTTGCGGTAGATCACCCGGATCACGTCGCTCGGCATGAGTCGCACCCTAACCGATTCCGCCCACGCGTCGCCGTCGGGAAGTTACCGGACGACCGGGCGGTGTTTTCCGTTATGTGCGCCCGCAACACACGGCTGTTCGGTACCGACCACGTCCGACCCGGCGGGTACCGTGCCACGGTGACTCCGCCCCGCACCGCCACCGGCACCAACACCACCCGCGACAAGGCCCGCCGCCGGGGGGACCGCCCGGGCGGGGCCGAGCTGTTGTCCGCCGCGGTCGGGGCGGTGCCCGGCGGCACGGCCCGTCCGGGCCAGCAGCGGATGGCCGCGGCGATCGAGGAGTGCGTCGCCAGCGGTGACCACCTGCTGGTGCAGGCCGGCACGGGTACCGGCAAGTCCCTGGCGTACCTCGCGCCGGCCCTGACGGTGGACGGACCCGTGGTGGTCTCCACCGCCACCCTGGCGTTGCAGTCCCAGCTGGTGGAGCACGACCTGCCCCGGTTGGCCGACGCCGTCGAGCCGTTGCTCCGGCGCCGGCCCACGTTCGCCGTGCTGAAGGGCCGCCACCACTACCTCTGTCTGGCCCGGCTGGAGAACTCCACGGCGGACGAGCCGGAGGACACCCTCTTCGACGCTCCGGCCGAGCGTCCCGGCGGCACGCGCTGGCTCGGTGAGGCCGGCCGGCTGGGCAAGCAGATCCAACGCCTGCGGGACTGGGCCCTGGAGACCGACACCGGTGACCGCGACGAGTTGGATCCGGGGGTCGACGACCAGACGTGGCGGCTGGTCTCGATGCCCGCCCGCGAGTGCGTGGGCGCCTCCCGCTGCCCGTACGGCACGGAGTGCTTCGCCGAGGCGTCCCGGGCCCGAGCCCGGGAGGCGGACATCGTGGTGACCAACCACAGCCTGCTCGCGGTCGACATGCTCGCCGGTCGGCACATCGTCCCGCCCCACCGGCTGTTGGTCGTCGACGAGGCCCACGAGCTGGCCGACCGGGTCTCCTCGGCGGCCCAGGCGGAGCTGACCCCGGAGCTGATCGACCGGTCCGCCCGGCGGGCCCGTCCGCTGCTGCGCCCGGAGACGGCCGAGGCGTTGACCGCGTCGGGTGACGCCCTCGCCGTCGGGCTGGCCGAGGCACCGGTCGGACGCATCACCAGCGGGCTGCCCGGCCCGCTGCGGGAGGCCTGCACACTGCTGGACGCCGCCACCCGATCCGCGCTCGACAGCATCGGCGACGTCAAGGCCGACGACCCCGACCCGGTACGCAAGCAACAGGCCAAGGCCGTCCTCGACGAGTTGTCCACCACGGCCCAGCGGCTGCTGGATGAGGCCGACCACGACGTGGCCTGGGTGGAGCGCAACGACGTGACCGGACGCCGGGCACTCGTGGTGGCACCGCTCTCGGTCGCCGGCACCCTCGCCACCCACCTCTACGACGAGCGGACCGTGGTGGCCACCTCGGCCACGCTCGCGCTGGGCGGGCGGTTCGACACGGTCGCCCGGGCGCTGGGCCTCGACTCGCCCCCGCCCGGCCCGCCGTCACCGGCCGCCGCCGCCCTGGCCGAGGCCGCTCGGCGACCGGCCGGGCCGGGCGGGGCCACCCGGCGACCCGCCGGGCCGGGCGGGGACACGCGGCGACCGGCCGGGTCCGCCGAGGCGGCGGGCGGTACCGAACCGGCCCGGGCGGAGGACGCAGGCACGGCGACCGACTCCGGGCTCGGGTGGCGTTCGCTCGATGTCGGCTCGCCGTTCGACTATCCCCGGCAGGGCATCCTCTACGTGGCCGCCCACCTGCCCCGACCGGGGGCGTCCGGGCTGCCCGAGGCCGCCGGGGAGGAACTGCTCGGGCTGGTCACCGCGCTCGGCGGGCGTACGCTCGGCCTCTTCTCCTCGCGGCGGGCCGCGCAGCAGGCGGCGGAGCTGCTGCGCGCCCGGACCGACCTGCCGGTGCTGCTCCAGGGTGAGGAGGCGTTGCCGCTGCTGGTCCGGCGCTTCCGCGAGGAGCGGGCGAGCTGCCTGTTCGGGGTGATGTCGCTGTGGCAGGGGGTCGACGTTCCGGGCGATTCGTGCCAACTCGTGGTGATCGATCGGCTGCCCTTCCCGCGCCCCGACGAACCGCTCGCCGCGGCCCGGGCGGCGGCGGTCGACGCCCAGGGCGGCTCCGGCTTCGCCGCGGTGAGCGTCCCGATCGCGGCGGTCCGACTCGCTCAGGGCGTGGGCCGGCTGATCCGGGCCAACGGCGACCGGGGCGTGGTGGCGGTGCTGGACTCCCGACTGGAGACGGCCCGCAGCTACGGCTCGTTCCTGCGCCGGTCCCTGCCCCCGTTCTGGTACACGACCCGTCCGGAGGTGGCCCGGGGCGCCCTGGCCCGCCTCGCCACGAGCTGAGCCGGGCGGCGCGGGCACACCGGCGGCGCGGACCGGGCCGGTCGCGTGACCGGAGTCAGGGCGCCCGGGAGGCGACGACGACCGCGTCGGGTGGGGTGTCGGGGACGCGCCGCGCGGCGAGGCGGCGTACCGCCGTGTTGAGCACCGCGATGATGGGCACCGCGACCAGCGCGCCGGTGATCCCGGCGAGCACCACGCCGGCCGCCAGACCAATGATCACTGCGAGCGGATGGATGGCGACCGCCCTTCCCATGATCAACGGCTGGAGGATGTGGCCTTCCACCTGCTGCACCCCGATCACCACACCCAGGATGATCAATGCGGTCACCGGGCCGCTGTCGACCAGCGCCACCAGCACCGCGACGCCTCCGGACAGAGTCGCACCGACGATCGGAATGAACGCGCCGAGGAAGACCAGGGCGGCCAGGGGGAAGGCGAACGGGATGTCGAAGATGACCAGGAAAATGCCGATACCGACGGCGTCGATGAAGGCGACGAGCACGGTCGCCCGCACGTAGGCGACAAGCGTCGCCCAGGCGGCCCGACCGGCGTCGTCGACCTTCCAGCGCGCGGCGACGGGCAGCAGCCGGACCAGGAACCGCCAGATGATGTTGCCGTCGCGCAGGAAGAAGAAGGTGGCGAAGAGGACGAGCACCGTGCCGGTCAACACCTCGGCCAGGGTGGCCGCGGTGGAGAGGGCGCCGCTGGTGAACCGCTCGGTGTTGTTGTCGACCCACCGCTGGGTCTCCTCGATGTACCGGTCGAGGTCGTTGTCCGACAGGTGCAGAGGCCCGGTCTTGAGCCAGTCCTGGATCTGTTGCAGACCCTGGGTCGACTTCGCGGTCAGCTCCGGAACGCCCTTGATGAACTCGTTGACCACCAGGGTGAGCGTGCCGATCACCGCGGCCAGCCCGGTGACCAGGACCACCGCCGTCGCCAGTGATCGCGGCAGGCGGGCCCGCAGCAGCCAGCCGACCGCGGGTGCCAGCAACGCCGACAGCAACAGCGCCACCGCCAGGGGAATGATCACGATGCTGATCGTGCCCACGAGCTTCAGCAGCGCCCAGAAGAGGATGCCGATGACGATCAGCCGCCAGCACCAGGCGGCGGCGATCCGCAGCGCGTGCGGCACGTCGGCGTCGTCGCGACTGGAGGTGGAGTTGTGCACCGGCGCGGTCGGTTCGGCACCGACCACGGTCGCCGCGGCCGGTGCCGCCGGCCCGGGACTGGAGGGCGAGGCCACGGCGGCCGACTCCGGGACGTCGGACGGCGTCTGGCGACCCGCACGGACCGATTCCCGGCCCGACTCGTACGCGCGACGCAGCCGTCCGCGTATCCGCTCGAAGCGGCTCAAGCGCACCTCCTGGCAGATCTTCGCCCGCGCACTGCGTCAGGTCGGACAGGATACGCCCGACCCGGCAACGGTAGGACGGATTCGCCACCCACAGTGCCCCGTCCGACCGGTCCGCTAACCCGGTGACCACCAGCGGGCCGGCGCGGACGACACGGTAGCGTCTGCGGCGTGACCGCCGACAACCTCGACTCCGGCCTGCCCATCCGGCTGCTGCACGACCGCGTGCTGGTGCGGATGGAGGGCAGCGACGGCGAGCGGCGCTCCAGCGCCGGCATCGTCATCCCGGCCACCGCGGCGGTCGGCAAGCGCCTGGCGTGGGCCACCGCGGTCGGGGTCGGCCCCAACGTACGCTCCATCGTCTCCGGCGACCGGGTGCTCTTCGACCCCGACGACCGCTCGGAGGTCGAGTTGCACGGCCGCGGCTACGTGCTGCTGCGGGAACGCGACGTGCACGCGGTGGCCGCCGAGCGGGTCGAGGAGAACGCGACCGGCCTGTACCTCTGACCGGCCCCGGGCCCCCCTCGATCGTCCTCGCGTCGTTTGCCGCGCTCCCCGGCGGGAAGCCAGCCGCACCACCGGCCAGGGGAGGGACGATGCCGGTATTCGTGAAGAAGGTGCTGGCCTGGGGAAGCCTCGCGTTTCTGATCTACTTCATGGCGTTCCGGCCGGAGGGCGCCGCACAGATGTTCAAGGCCATCGGTGCGGCCCTGATGATGATGGCCCAGGGGCTCGGAGACTTCCTCACCAGCCTGATGACCTGAGCACCACCCGCCGACCGGCCGGCGTCGAGCGGTCAGCGGTGTCCCGGTGGCCAGGGGGCGGCCGGACGTGGACCGTACCAGCCGGGCCCGCCGTAGCCGGCGGGGAACGCGGGTGGCGGGGGCGGCGGCGGGGTGAGCACCACCGGGATCGGCACCACCGGCTCCTCGGGGGCCTCCACCGCCCGCTGCGAGCCGTCCGGAAAACGCAGGTGGTAGCGGTGTCCGTCCCAGACACCGACCGGTGACTGGGGATCCCGGCCCACGAAGTACGACCGGTACGCGGCGATGGAGTGCAGCAGTTCCTGTTCCTCCCGGGCCGTCCGGTCCCGGTCGACGGGCCGGCGGTCCAGCCCCCGGCTGGCACCGTCCCGCAGCAGGGCCAGCCGGGTGGCCGCGAACTGGTAACCGCGCATCGCCCGTAGACCGGCGTCACCGGCCACCCGCCGGGCCCACACCCGGGCCGCGTGTCGTCGGCCGAGGCTGCTCAACGCGGCCACCTCCGGTGGGGTGAGCCAACCGGCCCGGACGTAGTCCGGCAGGACCCGCTCGGTCAGCCGCCCCTCCCAGGCCCGCAGCCACACGGCCAGGCCGACCATGCCGAAGAAGATCGGCACCATCACGCCGACGAAACCGAAGAGCGAGATCAGCACCTGTCCGGTGGCCTGGGTCAGCGTCGGCAGCAGGTTCCACGTGCCGTGCAGCATCATCGCCAGCAGCAGCCCCGCGAGCGGGGCGAAGAACCGCACCCGACGGTCCGCCGACCGGGCGGCGATACCGAGCCCGATACCGGCCATCGAGGTGAACAACGGATGGGCGAACCCGAACAGCAGGATCCGGACGATGAAGATGGCGATCACCTGTTGCGCCCCGGTCGCCGGCCCGTACTGCTCGACTCCCGTGGCGTATCCGTACCCGCCCAGGTAGAGGATGTTCTCCACCATCGCGAAGCCGATCGCGGACAGCCCGCAGTAGACAAGCCCGTCGGTGATGCCCGACCACTCCCGTCGCCGGAAGATCAGCAGCAGGATCGGGCCGAGGGTCTTGGTCAGCTCCTCGATGAAGGGTGCGACCAGGACGGCGGTGAGGGCGACGGGCAGGCCCTGGTCCTCGAACCAACCGGCCGCCGTCTCGTTGACCGTCAAGGAGGCCGCGGTGGAGACGAAGGCACCCCAGGCGAAGCAGAAGACCAGGTACTTCAACGGCTCGGGTTCGTAACGGTCGAGCCAGAGGAAGCAGGCCACCAGCACCGGTACCGGAAGGACCGCCGCGGCGGTACCGACCAGCAGCGCCTCCGGGCCGAGACTGGTGCCGAGCGTGAACAGCATGAAGATCGCACAGGCCGCGATCAGGATGATCACCCCGACCAGCACCAGCGCCCGCCGCCAGCTGAGGCGACGTCGCGGCATTCCGGGTACGCCACCACCCGCGCCTGGCGCGACGGGCACGGACGGCGACGGCGGCAGCGATCCGCCGGACGGGGTGACGGCCATGCGGTCAGCGTAGTCATGCCCGGCCCGGCCGGCCGGGCGCATGGCCGCCTGGCGGCTCAGCCGACCGGGGGCGCGGTGGGCCGCCGCACGGCGGGCTCCGGCCCGGCCGGCGCCCCCGGCCGGTCCAGCTCACCGAAGGAGCGGCGGACCAACCGGTTCGCCTCCTCCTGGCTGATGCCGGAGGCCACCAGCAGGTCACTGGCGGTGGTACGCACCTGCGCCACCACCACGCTGCCGGAGAAACCCACCCCGTCGCCGTACGCCCGACCGGCCTCGCTGACCGCGCGCAGCGACCGCTCCCGGGCCTGCTCGGGCTCCTCGCCCTGAGCGAACTCCTTCTGCAGCAGGCGAACCGACTCGGCCAGGTGGCGCAGCGCGTCCGGCATCGGTTCCGGGACCGGCTCGTCGTCCTCCACCAGGGTCACCGCGCGCCGGATCAGGGTGCCGCTGTTGCGCATCGCCCGGTCGATCGGGTCGGCCGCCTCCGCGTAGTGGGTGAGTTCGCTGCGCCGGTGCCACCGCGCCGGGGAGAGCAGCGCGGTCTCCTTGGCCCCCTCGATCGCCTCGGTGAAGGTGGCCAGTTCCTCCTTGTTGTCGCGCAGCCGGTCCAGCGCGTTCTGGATCTTCTCCCGATCGCGCTCCCGCAACCCTTCGGCGGCGACGTCCAGCTGCTCGGCGAGCAGATCCAGCGCCGGCCGGGCCGCCCGGTTGAGCACCCGCAGCGGGTTGAGCGGCAGCAGAATCGCGGTGACCAGCAGCGCGATGCTGCCGCCGACGATCGCGTCGATGAACCGGGGCAACTCAAGATCCTCCACCGACGGGCTGAGCGTCACGATCAGCACCGCGGTCGCCGCGGCCTGGATGACGATCGCGACGCTGCCCCCGGCGAAGACGGTGAGCACGATGGCGGAGGTGACCACCAGGCCGAGTTGCCATGGCCCGGTGCCGAGGAAGTAGATCAGCAGGTCGCCGACGAACACCCCGACGCCCACCCCGAGGATCAGCTCGACGGTCCGGCGGAACCGCTGCCCCACCGAGACGGCCAGGGTGCCGACGGCGGAGATCGGGGCGAAGACCGGCTGCGGATTGCCCAGCAGCTCGTGCGCGGCCACCCAGGACAGCCCGGCCGCCAGACCCGCCTGGGCGGCCAGGCCGAGCGACAGGCGCACCCGGTGCAGCCGGTCGCGCAGGGTGGCCTTGCCACGGTGGTGCAGCTGCGCCATGGTCCCGGCGATCCGGGCCGTGTCCACGTCGGAACGGCCGTCGTTTGCTCGGTCACGGCGCAGCAGCCGGGAAAGTCCGCTCCGGGCCACCGCCATGGCCGGGACTACCCGCCGGACGCCCGGACATTCCCGCCGAAGCGGCACATCGCTCCGGACCGGCGACCCGTCGCCGCATCGGGCAGACTCGGGCCGGTGACGGAGTTGCTGGCACGATGGCGTACCGCCGCCCGCGCGGCCGGAGCGGCTGACCCCGCGTCGGTCGACGCCGCCGGGGCGGAACTGCTCGAACGGTGGCGGGAGCCGCACCGGCGCTACCACACGGTCACGCATCTGACCGCCGTGCTCGACGTGATCGACCGCCATGCCTCGACCGCGTCGCGACCCGATCTGGTGCGACTCGCCGCCTGGTGCCACGACGCGGTGTACGACCCCCGCGCCCCCGGCGATCGGAACGAACGCGCCAGCGCGGCGCTCGCCGACGCCCTGCTCACCCGGTCAGGGCTGCGGTCGGACGGGGTGGCCGAGGTGGGTCGGCTGGTGCTGCTCACCGCCGGTCACGTGGTCGACCCGGCGGACGCCGACGGCGCGCTGCTCTGCGACGCCGACCTGGCCGTGCTCGCCGCCCCCGCAGCGAAGTACGACCGGTACGCCACCGCGATCCGCCAGGAGTACGCCCACGTCCCCGAGCCGGACTACCGGGCGGGCCGGGCAAGGGTGCTCGCCTCCCTGCTCTCCCTACCCACCCTCTACCGCGTCCCCGAACTGGCGACCCGCTGGACCACCCCCGCCCGCACCAACCTCACCCGCGAACTGACCCACCTGACCCGATAACCCCGTCGATCTTGCACTTTCGGTCGGGACATAACGGCGTCAAAGCCGCGGATCGGGGACCGAAAGTGCAAGATCGCGGGAGTCTGGGCGGGGGCGGGAGAGGTGTTTGGGGCGGCGGAGGTTGGCGGCGCGGAGGAGACGGACGATGTCGCGGCTGGGTACCACCTGCGCGCCGAGCCAGACGGCCATCGCGAAGCGCTCGGCGGGCACGTCGTAGTGGTCCCGGTCGAAGCCCCGCCGGGGAGCACCGAGCATCTCCGCGAAGGCGTGCAGTTCGGCCAGGGACACGTCGCTGATCAGGTGCGACCAGAGCCGGCCGCGCCCCGGCCAGGACGGCCGGTCCACGTAGATCACGCGGCCACGGTACCGGGCGACGACCCAGGTTGATGATCACCATTGGCCGGTCGTAGCCTCGGCCGCATGGCCACCTCCCCGCTCCTCGACGACCTCCGCGCCGCTCTCGGGCCGGACGCGGTGCTCACCGATCCTGACCTGCTGCGTGGGCACGAGCGGGACGAGGCCGACCTGTGTGCGTCGGCGACACCGCTGGTGGTGACCCGGCCGCGCAGCACCGAGGAGGTCGTCGCGGTGGTCCGGGCGGCCGGGCGGCACGGCGTACCGGTGGTGCCGCAGGGTGCGCGTACCGGGTTGGCGGGCGCGGCGAACGCCGTCGACGGCGCGGTCGTGATCAGCACCACCGCGCTGAGCAGCATCCTGGAGATCGATCCCGTGAGCCGGATCGCGGTCGTGCAGCCGGGAGTGGTCAACGCCGCGCTCACCGCGGCCGTGGGTGAGCACGGCCTGTGGTACCCGCCCGACCCGGGCTCCTGGGAGTCGTCCACCATCGGCGGCAACGTCGCCACCAACGCGGGCGGGATGTGCTGCGTCAAGTACGGCGTGACCACCGAGTACGTGCTCGGCCTTGAGGTGGTGCTCGCCTCGGGCGAGGTGCTGCGCACCGGACGCCGGACCGCCAAGGGGGTGGCCGGTTACGACCTGACCCGGCTCTTCGTCGGCTCGGAGGGCACCCTCGGTGTGATCACCGAGGTGACGGTGGCGCTGCGGCCCGCGCCGGCGGAGTCGCTGACCCTGGTGGCCGTGTTCGGCTCCACCGCGAACGCCGGCGCGGCGGTGGCCCGGATCGCCGCCCAGGGGCTCTCCCCCAGTCTGCTGGAACTGCTCGACCGCACCCACCTGACGGCGATCGAGGCGTACCGGCCGATGGGGTTGCGCACCGATGCGGAGGCGCTGCTGCTGGCCGCGGCCGACACCGGTCCCCGGGCGGCGGCGGACCTCGCCGAGTTGGCTGCGGTCTGCGACGCGGCCGGCGCCGAGGAGGTGTACGCGGCAGGTGACGCCGTCGAGGCCGCCGCGCTGTTGCAGGCCCGCCGGCTGGCCCACCCGGCCATGGAGAAGTACGCCGTGGACACGTACCCGGGCGGCAACGGTGGCCTGATCATCGACGACCTGGCGGTGCCCCGGGGTGCGCTCGCCGCACTGCTCGACGGGGTGGCCCGGATCGCGGCGGAGTGTCAGGTGCCGATCGGGGTGGTCGGTCACGCCGGCGACGGCAACATGCACCCCAACATCGTCGTCGACCGGGCCGATCCGACGAGCCTGGAGCGCGGCCGGCGAGCCTTCGACGAGATCATGCGGTTGGGGCTGGACCTGGGCGGCACGTGCACCGGTGAGCACGGCGTCGGCCTGCTCAAGCGGGACTGGTTGGCCCGGGAGATCGGTCCGGTGGGCGTCCGGGTGCACCAGGCGATCAAGGCGGCGCTCGACCCGACCGGCCTGCTCAACCCCGGAAAGGTGCTCTGACGACGCGGCCTCGGCGCTGCCGCTAGCCCACCATCTCGGCGGGCGTGTTCTGGGTGAGCAGCAGCAGGATCTCCTCGGCCACCGGCGGCCGTTCCTCCCCCGGGCAGTCCTGCGAGGTGATCAGGCCGGCCGCGGTCAGCAGGGTGGAGGTGAGCGCGCCGACGCAGCTGACCCGATAGCCCCGGGCCTCGTCGGTCTCCAGGGCCAGGTCCGGCTCGGCCAGCAGTTGCTGGAGACGCTCCCGGTGCTCCGCACTCAACTCACCGGTCGAGGTGACCCCGTCGCCGGCACAGTCGATGCACTCCCAGCGCCCGTCCGGCTCCACGTTCAGGGTGCGCAGCGGACCGTCGGCCCCGTCGTTCTGCAGCAGGCTGACCCGGCCCTTACCGGCGGTGGTGGCCCCCGCCCCGCCGGGTTGCCCGGCGGCCGGCGCGCTCGGCGCCACGGGCGGTTCGGAGTTGTCGCCGAACGGCGCACAGCCGCCGAGAGCGACCGCCAGCAGGACGATGCCGGGCAGGAAGACCAGTCGTGATCGGGAAAGCGCCATCACTCGCGGAACTTACCCCACCGTAGGTAGCGAGCGTAACCCCATCGGATGGATATCCACGCTCGGCGATCCCCAGAATGGAACCGTCAGCGGGCCAGGCCGGCCGCGCCGTCGTCGGCGCCCCGATCCGCCGGGTAGCCGCGCACGTCCGGAGCGCCGAGCCGAGCGGCGTCCGCGGTGGCGTCGTCCGGCATCAGCTGGGACTGCCGCTCGGCCTCCACCCGGGCCCGGTAGTGGGTCACCTCCCGGGCCCGGCGCGCCGCGTCCCAGCCCAGCACCGCACCCATCAGCTCGGCCGCGTGTTCGGCCGACTCCAGGCCCCGGTGGGTGGTCTCGATCGAGATCCGGGTACGCCGGGTGAGCACGTCCTCCAGGTGCAACGCCCCCTCGGCGCGGGCCGCGTACGTCACCTCGGCGGCGAGGTACTCCGGCGCACCGGCCAGCGGGGAGGACAGCAGCGGATCGGCGTCGATCAGGGCGAGCAGATCGAGGGTCAGGCTGCCGTAGCGTTCCAGCAGGTGCTCCACCACACCCACCGGCAACCCGTGGCGGCGAGCCAGGTCCGCCCGGTCCCGCCACATGGCCGCGTACCCGTCCGCGCCGAGCAGCGGCAGGTCGGCCGTACGCGACACCCGCTGGCCACCGAGCCGGCGTACCGCCCGGTCGACCACGTCGGCGGCCATCACCCGGTACGTCGTGTACTTGCCACCGGCCACCAGCAGCAGCCCGAGCATCGGCTCGATCACGGCGTGCTCCCGGGAGAGCTTCGAGGTGGAATCCGCCTCGCCGGCCAGCAGCGGACGCAATCCGGCGTAGACACCTTCGATGTCGGCCGTGGTCAGCGGGCGGTCCAGCACCGTGTTGACCTGCCGGAGCAGGTAGTCGATGTCGCTGGCCGAGGCCGCCGGGTGGGAGCGGTCCAGCCGCCAGTCGGTGTCCGTGGTGCCGATGATCCAGTGCCCACCCCACGGGATGACGAACAGGACACTCGTGGCCGTACGCAGGATCAGTCCGGTCTCGCCGGTGATCGCCGAGCGGGGCACCACCAGGTGCACCCCCTTGGACGCCCGCACCCGGACACCGGGCCGCAGGCCGACGTCGTTGAGCATCCGGGACATGTCGTCGGTCCAGACACCGGTGGCGGCGATGACCGTGCGGGCGCGCACCTCGAACTCGGTCTCGGGCGCACCGGGGGGTGCCTCCAGGTCGCGGACCCGGACCCCGGTCACCTCCCGGGCCTGTCGGATCAGTCCGACCGCCCGCGCGCTGCTGACCACGGTCACGCCCAGGCTGGCGGCGGTGCGGGCCAGGGTGATGACCAGACGGGCGTCGTCGACCTGCCCGTCGTGGTAGCGGATCGCGCCGGCCAGGCCGTCGGAGCGCAGGCTCGGAAAGACGCGGCGGGCACCCTCCCGGCTCAGGTGCCGGTGCAACGGCATGCCCCGGCCACCGCCGAAGAGGCCGGCGAAGGCGTCGTACGCGGCCACCCCGGCGCCGTAGTAGGCCCGCCGCAGCAGTCGGGCGGGCAGATCACGGACGCCCTGACCAGCGGGGAGCGGCACCAGGAACGGCACCGGCCGCACCAGGTGCGGCGCCAGCCGGGTGGCCAGCAGCCCGCGCTCGGTCAGCGCCTCGTGCACCAGGCCGAACTCCAACTGCTCCAGGTAGCGCAGGCCACCGTGGATCAGCTTGCTGGACCGGCTGGAGGTGCCGGCGGCGAAGTCGCGGGCCTCCACCAGGGCCACCTTGAGGCCCCGGGACGCGGCGTCGACAGCCGCTCCGGCACCGGTCACCCCGCCCCCGATCACCAGCACGTCGAACCGCTCGGCACGCAGCCGACGCAGGTCGGCGGCGCGGCGAGCGGGCGAGAGCTGCCCGGCAACGGACCGCAGAACGTTCGGATCACGCACCCGTCCACGTTAACCGTCCCCACCCGCCACCGGCAGGTGCCGCCCGGGCACCCCGATCAGCCGCCCGGCAGATCCGTCCCGACGACCGGGCGGCTGCGACGTACTGTGTGCGGATGCGGGCGGATCCCACCACACCCGGCGCGGCCGGTAGCCCCTGGGCGATCGTCGCGGCGGTGTTCGCCGGCTGCTGGACGGTCACGGTCACGGTCCTGGCGCAGACCGGCGGCTGGACCATCGACCAGGTGGTCCTGATCGGCGGCCTGGACCGGCTGGTGCCGCTCTGGCCGGTGGTCTGCCTGCTCACCGTGCTGCTGATCGCCGCCGCGGCGCTGCCGCTGGCCCTCATACCCCGCTCGGCGGCGGTCCGCGTCACCGGGCGGGTGTGGTTTGCCGGCGCGCTCGTACTCGGCCTGCTCGGGTTGCTGCGGACGATCCCCCCGGTGCACCACGAGGCGTACCTCGCCGGGCTGGCGCTGGTGGCCATGCTGCTGGCGGTGGTGACGGCCCGGCTGCCGTCCCACGTCCTCGGCCCCGGCCGCCGGGCCGACGAACCACGGCGGGCGGAATCCGTCGGCGGGGTCGGGCAGCAGGTCGACCGCCCGGACCAGCCGGACCGGATGCCGCCCGGCGGCCCGGGGCACCGGACCGGGCCGGAGGCGATGCCGGTCGGGCGACCGGCACGACTGGACGCACGTCCGTCGGTGCCGGCCCTGCTCGCGATGGCCGCCGGGCTCGCCCTGCTGCTGCCCTGGGTCTGGTGGGGGGCCCTCGGCGGGCTGTCGGAGACCATCCTCGCCGGGCTGGCCGCGGCGGCCGTCGGCGCACTGGCCGCGACGCTGCTCGACGCTCGGTTCTGGTGTCGTTTCGACGCCGACGAACCGCCCCGACCGGCCCGGCTGGTGCTGCTGGGCGGGCTCGTGGCCGGGGTGGTGCTGCTGCTGGTGGGTGCCGGCACCGGCCACTCCGGTGCGCAGTTGCCGCTGCTGGTGACGCTGCCGCCGGCCGGGTTCGCGCTGGCCGCGCTGCGGGCCATGAGCCGCCGGGCGGCGGCCGGGCGCGGCGTCGCGCACCCGGACACCTGGCCCGGCGTGCCGGAGCAGCCGGCAACCGGGGCCACCGTGCGCCGCCATCCGGCCGGGTCGGGTGGCCGGGCACCCGTTGCCTGGCTAGTCGGGCTCGGTGTGTTCGGCCCGCTGGCGTTCACCGATCCGGAGGAGGTCAGCCTGCTGCTGGTCAGCACCCGCGACGTGCCCTTCTGGGTCGCCGCCGCGACCGGTGCCGGACTTGCCGTCGGACTGGTGCTGGCGGTCGGATACGGCCTGCTGCTGGCGCGACGCTCGGCCCGTACGCCGAGCCGCGCGCTGGCCGCGGCGAGCGCGCTGACGCTGCTGGTCACGGTCGGCCTGGTCGGCTCGGTCGCCGGCCAGCCGGGGCTGCACGGGGAGCGGCTGTTCGTGCTGCTGCGGGAACAGGCGGACCTGAGCGGTGTCAGCGGCGGACCAGGTCGGGCCGGCCGGGACGCGCGCGCCCGGGAGGTCTACCGGCGGCTGGTCGACACCGCCGACCGGACCCAGGCCGACCTGCGGCGGGACCTGCGGCGGGCCCGACTGCCGCACACCCCCTACTACCTGGTGAACGCGATCGAGGTGGCCGGCGGGCCGGCGGTACGGGCCTGGCTGTCCAGCCGACCCGAGGTGGCCCGGGTACTGGTCAGTCAACGCCTGCGCCCGTTGCCGGCGCCCGCCGACAGCGCCACCGGCAGCGCGCCGGCCCCGTCCGGCCCACCGTGGCACCTCACCATGATCGGCGCGGACCGGGTCTGGTCCGAACTCGGCGTCACCGGCACCGGGGTGACCGTGGGTAGTTCCGACTCGGGGGTGGACGGACGGCACCCGACCCTGGCCCAGGGCTTCCGAGGCGGCGACGACTCATGGTTCGACCCGTGGAACGGCACTGGCGCACCGACCGACCGCAGCGGGCACGGCACCCACACGATGGGCAGCGCCGTCGGGCGGGACGGCATCGGCGTGGCTCCCGGCGCACAATGGGTCGGCTGCGTCAACCTCGACCGCAATCTGGGGAACCCCGCCGCCTACCTCGACTGCCTCCAGTTCATGTTGGCGCCCTTCCCGCCGGGCGGTGACCCGTTCCGGCAGGGGCGGCCCGCCCGGGCACCGGAGATCCTGACCAACTCGTGGGGCTGCCCACCGATCGAGGGGTGCGATCCCCGGGCGCTACAGCCGGCCACAGCGGCGCTGGAGGCCGCCGGGATTCTCGTCGTCGCGGCGGCCGGCAACACCGGCCCGTTCTGCGGCTCCGTGCAGGATCCGCCGGCACCGTACCCGGACGTGCTGACCGTCGGCGCGGTGGACGACCGGCGGCGGGTCACCGCCTTCTCGTCCCGTGGCCCGACGGCCACCGGGACGACGAAACCGGATCTGATGGCGCCGGGCGCGGAGGTCATCTCCGCGATGCCCGGCGGCGGGTACGCCGTGCTCGACGGCACCTCGATGGCCACCCCGCAGGTGGCGGGGGTGGCCGCGTTGATGTGGTCGGCCAATCCGGAACTCGTCGGCGACCTGGACCGGACGCGGCGGATCCTGCGCGAGACGGCCGAACCGATCGAGACCAGCGACTCGGCCCGGGACCGGTCCGACGAGTGCGGCGGCCCGGCGAACCTCGTCGGCGCCGGCTTGGTCGACGCGTACGCGGCCGTCTCGGCGGCTCGTGGTTGATCGCCCGCGACCGATTCCACCCCGATGTGAGCAGTACTCGCCCGAGGGTTAATCCGAGCCCTCCGGACCTGCTATCTTGCGGCTTCATGCACGGTCATTCGTCCGGGTCGGCAGCTCCTCTCCGGACATCGTCGACAGCCCGCTGGCGGGGCATGGCCCTGCTGATCCTGCTGGGGGTACCGGCGCTCGTCGTGGCGCTCTGCTGCGGGGTGGTCCATGTGGTCACCAGGTCCGCCACCGACGACCCGTTCGGCCAACGCGGAGGCGTCACCGGACCGCCCTGATCCGGGCCGCATCCATGGCGGAGCGGGTCGCTGATGTTTCCCGAGCCAAACCGATCAAAAGGGTCTTAACGCCAAATAGATCCCGATAGCGCCATTCGACCTTCCCGCTGCTCGGCGCGCCCTACCGTTTCGGTAGAGGAGGCAGCCATGAGCATGGACGACGATCAGGCCCGGGAAGCCCCACCGACCACCTGGGCCACGATCCACGGACTCCCCGGCCAACTGCCGATCGACCGGCTCGACCACGGCGACGCCGAGCAACTGGCCGAGATGACCGGAGTGGACGAGCCACCCGAGGAGCCCCTCATCCTGGTGGACGAGCCGGTTCAGCACCGCCCGCCGTACGACCGGGCGCGGAAGCGCCGGAACCAGCGACCGCTGCCGACGTAGCCGACGAGTGGCCACCGACACAGCGGAAGGGGCGGACCGCTGACGCGGCCCGCCCCTTCCGGCGTTGGAGCTGGACTCAGAAGTCCATGTCCCCGCCACCCGGGCCAGCCGGGGCGGCCGGGGTCTTCTCCGGCTTGTCCGCCACGACGGCCTCGGTGGTGAGGAACAGCGCGGCGATCGACGAGGCGTTCTGCAGCGCGGAACGGGTCACCTTGGCCGGGTCGATGATGCCCGCGGCCAGCAGGTCGACGTACTCGCCGGTCGCGGCGTTGAGGCCGTGACCCGAGTCGAGGTTGCGGACCCGCTCCACCACGACGCCGCCCTCGAGGCCGGCGTTCACGGCGATCTGCCGCAGCGGGGCGTCCAGCGCGATCTTGACGATCTGCGCGCCGGTCGCCTCGTCGCCGGCCAGGTCGAGCTTGTCGAAGGCGGTCTTGCCGGCCTGCACCAGCGCGACACCACCACCCGGGACGATGCCCTCCTCGACGGCGGCCTTGGCGTTGCGGACCGCGTCCTCGATGCGGTGCTTGCGCTCCTTGAGCTCGACCTCGGTGGCCGCGCCGACCTTGATCACCGCAACGCCACCGGCCAGCTTGGCCAGCCGCTCCTGCAGCTTCTCCCGGTCGTAGTCGGAGTCGCTCTTGTCGATCTCGGCCCGGATCTGGTTGACCCGGCCCTGGATCTGCTCGGCGTCGCCGGCACCGTCGACGATGGTGGTCTCGTCCTTGGTCACCACGACCTTGCGGGCGCGGCCCAGCATGTCGAGGCTGACGGCGTCCAGCTTGAGGCCGACCTCCTCGCTGATGACCTGGCCACCGGTGAGGATGGCGATGTCGGTCAGCATGGCCTTGCGGCGGTCACCGAAGCCCGGCGCCTTGACGGCGACCGACTTGAAGGTGCCACGGACCTTGTTGACCACCAGCGTGGCCAGGGCCTCGCCCTCCAGGTCCTCGGCGATGATCAGCAGCGGCTTTCCGCCCTGCATGACCTTCTCCAGGATCGGGAGCAGGTCCTTGACCGACGAGATCTTGCTGTTCGCGATCAGGATGTACGGGTCGTCGAAGACGGCCTCCATACGCTCCGGGTCGGTCATGAAGTAGGCCGAGATGTAGCCCTTGTCGAAGCGCATGCCCTCGGTGAGCTCCAGCTCCAGCCCGAAGGTGTTGCTCTCCTCGACGGTGATGACGCCTTCCTTGCCGACCTTGTCCATCGCCTCGGCGATGATCTCGCCGACGCTGGTGTCACCGGCGGAGATGGAGGCGGTGGAGGCGATCTGCTCCTTGGTCTCGACGTCCTTGGCGAGCTTCAGCAGCTCCTCCGAGACGTTGGCGACCGCAGCCTCGATGCCCCGCTTCAGGGCCATCGGGTTGGCACCGGCGGCCACGTTGCGCAGGCCCTCGCGAACGAGTGCCTGGGCCAGGACGGTCGCCGTCGTCGTGCCGTCACCGGCGACGTCGTCGGTCTTCTTGGCGACCTCCTTGACCAGCTCGGCGCCGATCTTCTCGTACGGGTCCTCGAGCTCGATCTCCTTGGCGATGCTCACACCATCGTTGGTGATGGTGGGGGCACCCCACTTCTTCTCGAGCACGACGTTGCGGCCCTTGGGGCCGAGGGTCACCTTCACGGCGTCGGCGAGCTGGTTCATGCCCCGCTCGAGGCCGCGGCGCGCCTCTTCGTCGAACGCGATCATCTTGGCCATACGGCGTTGTCCTCCTGGACACTCACGGGCCACCCGAGTGTGTGCCCCGGATGGGCCGTCTGGTGTACGCACCTTGGGACGTCGCCACCTGGCGACGGCGACGTCTCCTCGGCCGGGCCGGATAGCCCGCGACGACCGGCCACGTGCCTCACCCGTGGTTATGTCACGGGCGCGACCGCAGCCCCACCGTCCCGACCAGCTGGCACTCACGCCATGCGAGTGCCAATGACTTGTTTAGCACTCTGCCCTGCCGAGTGCAAGCACGATGGCCCGGGTCAGCCGAGTTCGGCCGCCAGTTGGTTGGCGTTCACCGGGCCCTCGTGCGCCCGCTGCTCGGCGTAGGTGACCACCAGCCCGACCTGCTGCGCGAGGTACGCCGGCAGCGTCAGCACCGCGACCACCGCGATGGTCAGCACCACACCCACCGTCGTACCCGGCGAGTCCAGCGGAGTGGCACCGAACGGCAGGGTCGCCAGCGACTCGATCAGGCTCGCCACCAGGGAGAGACCGATCACCGCGGCACCCACCAGGGCCACCCGGCCGAGCAGCAGCCCCGGCCGGTCACGCAGCATGCGGTGCGACCTGCTGAGCGGGTCGTGCCGCTCGAACAGGTAGACCGGGCCGGCCAGGGCCAACGCGAACACCGCGTACACGCCGGGCAGGAAGCACAGGCAGAACCCGAAGACGACGATCAGGGTGACGAGCAGCGTCCAGCCCCACAGACCGAGCGAGCGGCGCATCCCGTAGCGCAGCGCCGCGGCGGTGCCGACCTGCTCGCCGACCGCCTGGCGGGTGATCAACCAGGTGCCGGCGGCCCAGCCGACCGACTGCACCAGACCGAGGAGCACGCTGCCACCGAGCAGCACGAGCAGGAGCGTGCCGAGATCCGTCCAGAAGTTCGCCGGCAGCGCGGCGGAGTCGCTGGCGAGTTGGCTGTCCCAGCGCGCCGAGGGGTCCACGGCCAGCGTGAGCACCGACAGCACCGCGGCCGGCAGCACCTGGGTGAGGACGAGAATCGGCAGCAGTTGTCGCCAGCCCCGGCGGGCGGCGCCCACGCAGCGCCCGAACCAGCCGCCCAGCCCGGCCCCGGGCGGGGTGACCAGGGCGTCAGCGGGATCGAGACCGTAGCCTGCGGGGTGGTGCCAGCCGTAGGCCGGCTGTCCCGGGTACAGCGGTTGACCGGGATACGGCGACATGCCGACGTGCGGCGGCTGCGCGGGATGGCCCGGTTGCGCGCCGTAGGGCGGCGGCTGCGCGGGATGGCCCGGTTGCGCGCCGTAGGGCGGCGGGCCGAACCCGGGCGGCGGGTCGAGCGGCCCGGGCGGCGGCGGTTGGTCCGCGGGCGAGGAGGTGGGACCTGTTGGGGGCGGCTGGTCGGACATGGAACCTCCTCAGCGACGGCTGGTTCGGCCCATGATCTTCCCTTGTGGGGCGCCGGCACCGCAGCCCCCTCCGGCGATGGTCACGCCACCCCGACGACGATCGGTCGCCCGGGGTGGGTCGTCCGCACTCAGGCGATGACGCGTACCCGCTCGGCCTGCGGGCCCTTCTGGCCCTGGGCGATCTCGAACTCCACTCGCTGACCGTCGTCCAGCGCCTTGTAGCCGTCCATCTCGATCGCGGAGAAGTGGACGAAGACGTCCTGCCCGCCGTCGACGGCGATGAAGCCGTAGCCCTTCTCGGCGTTGAACCACTTCACGGTGCCTTGTGCCACGGTGTTTTCCTCACTCTGCACGGCGTTCCACTACCTCGGGTCACCGGCGCACCGGCACCCGGAAACCACCGGTTTCGGCAATCCGCGACGACCACTGAAACGGGTGACCGAAATCGCACGCTACACGAGGAGTGACGACGGCGCACGACCACAAATCGGGCGTATTACAGTCACCCGTATCGTCGTACGTCATTGTGATAAGCATGCGGGCATGACGAACGTCACGGACGGAACCTGGGTGCGCCGGGCCGTCATCCGCCGGGTCGAACCAGCGGACGCCGCTCGGATGCGCGCGCTGCGGCTGGAGATGCTCGCGGACGCGCCGCTGGCGTTCCTGGAGACGATCGCCGAGGCCGCGGCCCGACCGCACGCCGAGTACGCCGCCCGGGTCGCCCGGGTCTCCGTCGGCCCGGACACGGCGCAGTTCGTGGCGGATCCGGGCGGCCGGCTGGTCGGGCACGTCGGTGGGATGGCGCACCCGACCGAGCCGGGGGTGACCGTGCTCTACGCCGTCTACGTCACGCCGGGCTGGCGGCGCACCGGCCTGCTCGGGGAACTGGTGAGCGGGGCGGCAGGGTGGTCCCGGGCCTGCGGACGCCCCGAGCTGATGCTGGAGGTGGTGGTCGGCAACGACCGCGCCTACCGGGCCTACCAGCGGCTGGGATTCGTCGACACCGGTGTCCGCGTACCGCACCCGACCATCCCCACCCTGCGCGAACTCCAGATGCGCCGGGCCGCGTAGCCCCGAGGCCGGTCGTCCGCCTGGTGGCTCCGAGGCACCCCCGGAGCCACCGCCGCAAACCCTCAGACGTGCCGGCGACTCTGCACGATCCGGAACCGGTTCGCCACGTACGCCCCGTCGGTCAACGCCGAGTTCGCTGCCGCGTTCGCGCCGCTGCCGTGGAAGTCGGAGAACGCCGCCGACTGGTTCACGAAGACGCCGCCGGTCAGGTTGGCCGACAGGTGCACCCCGACCTCGATCGCCGCCGCCTCGGTGCCGTCCAGCACCGCGTCGTCGGTGGAGTAGACCGCCGCGGTGAGCGCACCCTGCTTGCCCACGGTCGAGCGCAGGATCTCCAGGCTGTGCGCGGTGGAGTCGGTGGCGATGGCGAAGGAGATCGGCCCGAACCACTCCCGCGAGTAGGTCGCGGTGTCGCCCGCGTCCAGCTTGACGATCGTCGGCGTACGCACCACGGCGTCCGGGAACGACGGGTGCTCGACGGTACGCGACTCCAACACCGGCGAACCCACCTTGGCTACCTCGGCCAGCCGCTCCAGCACCCCGTCGTTGACGATCGCCCCGGTCAGCTCCACTCCCCGGGCCGGATCGCCGGTGAGTTTGCCGACCGCCGCGGCGATGCCACCGGCCACCTCGTCGAAGCTCTTGTGGCCCTGGTCGGTGTCGATGCCGTCCCGCGGGATGAGGATGTTCTGCGAGGTGGTGCACATCTGCCCGCTGTAGAGCGTCAGCGTGAAGCCCAGGTTGCGGCACATCCCGGCGAAGTCGTCGGTGGAGTCGATCACCACCGTGTTGAGCCCCGCCTTCTCGGTGTACACCGCCGCCTGGCGGGCGTTGGCCTCCAGCCAGTCGCCGTACTCGGTGGAGCCGGTGAAGTCGACGATCCGGACCGCCGGGTGCAGGGCCAGCGTCGAGGCGAGCTTCTCGTCCGGGGCCTCGGGTGCCAGCAGCACCAGGTTCGGGTCGAAGCCGGCCTCGGCAAGCACCTGGCGGGCGTACCGGACGGTGACGGCCAGCGGCAGCACGGCGCGCGGATGCGGCTTGACCACGACCGGGTTGCCGGTGACCAGGGAGGCGAACAGACCCGGGTACGAGTTCCAGGTCGGGAAGGTGTTGCAGCCGATGACCAGGGCCACGCCCCGGGGCACCACGTGGAAGGTCTTGGACATCCGCAGCGGGTCGCCCTTGCCGGCGGCCTTCTCCCAGCCGGCGGTGCCCGGGTGCCGGGTCATCTCCGCGTACGCGTAGGCCAGCGCCTCCAGCGCGCGGTCCAGGGCGTGCGCGCCACCGGCCTGGAAGGCCATCACGAACGCCTGACCGCTGGTGAACTGCACCGCGTTGGCCAGCTCGAAGATGTTCCGGTGCAGCCGGTCGAGGATCTCCAGGCAGACACCCGCCCGGGCCTGCGGGCCGGCGTCCCGCCAGGCCGGCAGCGCGGCGGACGCGGCGGTGACCAGCTGGTCGGCGTCGGCGTGCGGGTACCGCACGTTCAGCGGGACGCCGAAGGGGCTCTGCTCGGTGGCGACCCGGTCGCCGTCGCTCGGCTGGTCGAGCGGGAAGTCCGCGCCCAGGTACGCCTCGAAGGCGGCCTTGCCGTCGGCGGCGGCGGTCTCGCCGTACACCCGTGGGCTCGGTGATTCCGGGTAGGCGGACCAGTACCCCCGCTCCGCGATTGCGGTCAGCGCGCGGTTGAGGGTCTCGGCGTGCTTGGCGTAGAGGGGGTGCGGGGTCTCCGTCATGCCCGCCATCATGCAACACGAAGCCCTCAGATCAGTAGGGGCGTGTCACAACTTCAGATGGTCAGCTGCCAGTCGGTCCAGGCGTCGACCGGGCGGAAACCGAGCTGCTCGTTGATGCTGATCATGTGATCGTTGACCGCCGCGTTCCAGGTGTCGATCGCGGCCAGGGCCGGCTCGTGGGCAAGGGCGTGCCGAAGGTTCTCCACCTTGACGAGCAGGCCCAGGCGGTGTCCCCGGTGTGCGGGGTCGACAATTGTGATCTCCTGCCAGGCGTGCCACGGCGTGGACGGGCCTCTGTCGATCATCGTCCAGGCGACCAGCCGGTCGGTCGCCTCGTGCACCGCGCCGACGTGGTAGCGCCGTCGGCCCCGCAGTCGCTGGATCCGCTCGATCTCCCGGAACCGCGCGGCATCCACCTGCTCCGCCTCGATCGCGAGATCACCCGTCGGCGCGTCGATGAGCAGCCGGCTCTCCAGCCGCGCGACGTCGACCACGTACTCCTCGGCCACCGGCCCCCGCCAGGCCACCGTCCGGTAGCCGGCGGCGCGGGCGCGGGCGGAATCGTGCAGGGCGGCGAGGGCCGCCTGGTCGAGCCGCGTGGTGTCCAGCCGACGCCGCACCTCGGCCAGCGCGGCCTGCGCTCCGGCCGCCGCCGCGAAGGCCGCACCCGGCGCCGCCCGCTCCGGTCCGCCGGGCAGTGGCCCCGGGGTCTCGCCGATCAACCGCTGCCGGCCGTGCTCGGCGGCCACCTTCCGGGCGTACGCCAGTAGCGCCCGCCCCACCCCCTGCCGCCGCCGCGCCGGGTCCACCGTCAGCTCGGCGGTGGCGATGCCGGTGTTCTCCAGTTGCGGCAGCCGCATCCGCAGGTGGCCGGCCACCTCTCCGTCCCGCCGGGCCAGCGCCTGGTGGATCACGTTGCCGTGCGGCGGATGGGCGACCAGGAGCCCGAACTCGGCCCGGTCCCCCACCGGCAGGTCGGGCAGGTCGACGGCCTGCGCCGCCGCGACGACGCGGTGCGCCGCGTCGATCGCGGCCGCGTCGGTGGAGTCGTACGGCGTGACGGTGACGGCCATGGCGCGAGCCTGCCCGCCGACCGGCGGGCACCGCCACCGGATTTCCCGCCGGTCACACGTCGAGTTGCCAGTTGCTCCACCGGTCCCGCACCTGGAACCCGAGCTGTTCGTTGATGGTGATCATGTGGTCGTTGCTGGCCGCGTTGAACGTGTCGATGACCCGCACGGCGGGCTCGTGAGCGAGCAGGTGCCGCAGGTTTTCGATCTTGGACAGCAGGCCCAGTCGATGGCCCCGGTGCTCCGGGTCGACGATGGTGATCTGCTGGAACGAGTGCCAGTCCGCGGACGCTCCGACGTCCAGCATCGTCCACGCGACCAGCCGACCGGACGCCTCGTGGCGCAGGCCGACGTGGTAGCGCCGCCGGCCGCGCGCATCCAGCGCCGACTCGGTGCCGCGTAGCCGTTCGGCGTCGACCCGCTCCGGCTCCCACGCCAGGTCGCCCATTGGCGCGTCGGCCAGCAACCGTCCGTCGAGGTACGCCACGTCCGCCGCCAGGTCGTCGGGAGTACACCCTTGCCAGCGCAACACCGCGTAGCCGGCCGCCCGGCTCCGGGCGTCGGCCAGCAGCGTGTCCAGCCGCGCCTGGTCCAGGTCGGCGACGGTCAGGCGGCGCCGGATGTCGGTCAGCGCGTCGACCGCGCCGAAGGAGGTGGCGAAGGCAGCGGCCGCCGAGGGGCGGTCGGGTTCCCCGGGCGGGTGCGCCATGCTCATCGCGCTGACCCGCTTGCGTCCGTGCGCGCGCAGCACGGCGAGGCCGTGCTGGACCAGCGCCCGGCCCACCCCCCGGCGCCGGTACGCCGGGTGCACGACCAGGTCGGCGGAGGCGTTCTCGGTGTTGTCCAGTTGCGGCAGATCCAGCACGAGGTGGCCGGCCGGCTCACCGTCGAGGTGTGCCAGCAGGTTGACCGGTGCATTGCCCGGCATCGGCTGGTGCACCATCGCACTGAACCGCCGCCGGCAGAAGGGCGGAAAGTCGGGCAGGTCGGCGGCGACGTAGGCCGTGCCGATCCGGTACGCCTGCTCGATCGCCTGCTCGTCGGCGGGACCGAAGGGGGTGACGGTGATGGTCATGCCGGCAGCCTGCGCCAGCGACAGACGAGCGGGCCAGCGAATTTTCGCTGGCCCGCTCGGACGTTGGTCGGGAGGGACGATCGCACAACGCCTCCGGCGCTGGGTCGTAAAGACTGAAAGTCTACGGCGAAGCGCCCTCCCGCACGGAGCATCTTGCGCCGTCCGTTTGCGGTCGTCAAGTCCCTGGCGGCGTGTTTCGCTCACTCCCTGCGAAATACCGCTTACTCATCCGTTCGTCAGCTCAGCAGGCCCGCGTCCCGAGCGGCCCGCAACGAAGGCTTGATCCGGTGGGTGGGACCGACCTCACCGGCGACCGCGTCGAGGGTCTTCAGCCCTTCGCCGGTGTTGAACACGACCGTCTCGGCGGTCGGGTCCAGCCGGCCCGACTCGACGAGCTTGCGCAGCACCGCCACGGTCACCCCGCCGGCCGTCTCGGCGAAGACCCCGGTGGTACGCGCCAGCAGCCGTACCGCCGCGCGGATCTCGTCGTCGTCGGCGTGGTCCATCCAGCCACCGGTGCGGCGCACCGCCTCCAGGGCGTACAGCCCGGCCGCCGGGTCGCCGATGTTCAGCGACTTGGCGATCCCGGTCGGCTTGACCGGGGTGATGGTGTCGGTGCCCGCGTGCAGTGCGGTGGCGATCGGGTTGCAGCCGGCCGACTGTGCGCCGAAGACCTTCCAGCCGCCGGCCGGTGCCTCGACCAGCCCGATCTCGACCAGCTCGCTGAACGCCTTGTCGATCTTGGTGAGCAGCTCGCCGGAGGCCATCGGGATGACCACCTGGGCGGGGATCCGCCAACCGAGTTGCTCGGCCACCTCGTAGCCGAGCGTCTTGGACCCCTCCGCGTAGTACGGCCGCACGTTGACGTTGACGAAGGCGGTGTCCTCGAACTCGTCGGTCTCGACCAGCTCGCCGCAGAGCCGGTTCACGTCGTCGTACGACCCGTCGATGGCGACCAGGTCGCCGCCGTAGACGGCGGTCGTGACGACCTTGCCCTGCTCCAGGTCGCCGGGGATGAAGACCACGGACGGCGTACCCACCCGGGCGGCGTGCGCGGCGACGGAGTTGGCCAGGTTGCCGGTGGAGGCGCAGGCGAACCGGGAGAAGCCGAGCGCGCGGGCGGCGGTGAGCGCCACCGACACCACCCGGTCCTTGAACGAGTGGGTGGGATTGGCGCTGTCGTCCTTGACCCACAGTGCAGCGGTGATGCCCAACTCGGCGGCGAGCCGGTCGGCGGCCACCAGCGGGGTGAACCCGGGGTCCAGGGTGACCCTGGTGGCCGGGTCCTGGCCGGCGGGCAGCAGGGCGGCGTACCGCCAGAGGTTGCGGGGGCCGGCCTCGATCTGCTCGCGGGTGACGGTGGCGAGGACGGCCGGATCGTAGTCGACCTCCAGCGGGCCGAAACACTCGTAACAGGCGTGCTGGGCGGCGAGCGGGTAGCGGGCCGAACAGGCCCGGCAGACCAGGGCACGAGCGGGGCTGGCGGCGGTGTCGATGCCGGACGGGGCGAGCGTCGACGTCATGTCGAAGTCCTCTCATCTTTCCCCGCATCGCACCCTGCGGCGGGGACGGAATTGGCACCTGCCCCGCTGGATGCTCACCGGTGAGCGCGCGAGGTGGTTGCCGGGGCGTCGTCGGGCCGTATCCCTCAGCCCCTCTGGATGAGGTATGCAGTTGTGTTGCCGAGTCTAGGCAATCCGGACGCAACCGTCGCCTGTCAATCCCAGCCTGTGAGCGAAACCTCAGCGGCGCCGTTGCCGCGCCCTCCGGCGCCGCTGAGCCTCACCGTCAGGCCGGCACGGACCGCCGTTCGCCCTCGCCGAGAGCGACCGTGGTAGCCCCGCGCCGCCACAGCGTGTCCACCGCCCAGGTACCCGGGCCGAGCACCGCCACCAGGAAGAACGCCCAGCAGAAGAGGACGGACAGTTCGCCGTTGTTCCGCAGCGGCAGCAGCGCCTCGGGCTGGTGGACCACGAAGTACGCGTAGGCCATCGAGCCCGACGCCAGCAGGGCCGCCGGCCGGGTGAACAGGCCGAGGAGCACGAGGGCGCCGCAGACCAGCTGGATCACCGCGGCGTACCAGCCCGGCCACTGGCCGAGCGGCACCGCCTCGCCGCTACCCCGGTTGCCGCCGAAGACGCCGAAGACCGATGACATGCCGTGAATGAGGAACAACAACCCGATGACGATGCGGAACAGGGACAGAGCCGGCCCGCCGAACCGGTCAGTGCGCATTGGTACCTCCTACGAGTGGGGTGGTGGTACCAGAATGCGGACTTGATAGATAGTTGTCGATGCAATCTCTCTTGGTGGGAACGCTCCCAGCGTCAGTCTAGCGGTCGAAACTTTCGGCGAGCAGGACCACGAGAAATCCTTACCGCCCGCTTACGCGAAGGCCGGGAACACCCGCCACCGCTGCCGGGTGCGACGATGCTCCGATGCCACGTACAACGGTCCGCAGCTCGGCCCGCGGTGTCCGTCGGCTCCGCGCGGTGCCGATCTCGATCGCGGCGGCGCTCGGCCTGCTCTCCGGGTGCGCACCAGCCGGCGACACCGCGACGGCACCACCCGCGCCGGTCCCAAGCTCCAGCGGACCGGGCGCCGCAACCTCCGGCGCCACGCCGCCCGGCCACGGCGGTCTCGACCGCCTACCCGCCCGCGACGGCGATCTCGGGGGGAATACCGGCCCGACGTCCGAATGCCCCGACTCCGGCGTCCGGATCACCTACCGCGGCGTCAGCGCCGCGATGGGGCTACGGGCGATGGGCCTGGAACTGGTCAACTGCGGCGACCGCACCTACCGGCTGCGTGGGTATCCGGAGCCGAGCCTGCGGGACGCCGACGGCAGGGCCATCCCGGTCAGGGTGATCCGGGGCGCGAAAGGGATCACCTCCGGCTTCGACGATCCACCCCGGTCGCTGGTGCTGGCCCCCGGTGAGGCGGCCGGCGCCGCCCTGCTCTGGCGCAACCTGGTCGACAACCCGACCGTGGTGGCGACGAACGCCGAGCACCTCGAGGTCGCCCCGTTACGCGGCCGACCCGCCCAACAGGTCGTCATTCAGGGGCGGATCGACCTGGGCAACACCGACCGGCTCGGGGTCAGCGCCTGGCGCAAGCAGGAGCCGAGCACGCCGCAGCCCACACCCTCGACGCCGAACCCGCCGCCCACCACACCGGCCCCGCTGCTCTGAGCCGTCCCGGCTGTGGCCGAGCGGTCGCGGGCAGCGCGCTCAGCTGGTGATGTCCTTGCGGGTGAAGCGCCAGAAGGCCAGGCCCCAGAACACGGTGGCGTAGCAGATCGCCGAGACCGTGCCCCGCACGATGTCGTCGGTCTGCACGGGCGTGGAGAGCAGCCCCAACCACGCGGTGCTGTAGTGGGTCGGCAGGAACGACCGGATGACGCCGAGCGCGGTGATCTGGTCCAGGATGCTGGAGAGGATCCACAGCAGCACCGCACCACCGACCGCGCCCAGCGCCGCGTCGGTGGTCACCGACAGCAGGAAGGCCAGCCCCGCGACCACCAGCAGGACGATCGCCAGGTAGCCGAGCACCGCGAGCAGCCGCAGCAGCCCCTCGCCCGGCTCCAGTTGGGCGGCGACCGTGCTGCGCAGCGGCGACCAGCCGTAGCGCAGGGTGCCGATGGCCAGTGCCGTGCCGGCGAGCAGCACCAACGCGAGCCCCGAGTACGCGAGCGCGACCAGCAGCTTCACCGTGAGCAGTCGGGCCCGGGGCACCGGAATCGCCAGCAGATAACGCAGGCTGCCCCAGCTCGCCTCGCTCGCCACCGTGTCGCCGCAGAACAACGCGACCACCACGACCAGCAGGAACGAGGCCGACACGAAGATGGTGAAGAGGGTGAAGTTCAGCCCGCCGGAGGTGGCGAGATCGATCAGGCTGCCGAACTCTCCGCCGCCGTTGTCGTCGTCGTTCGAGTCGAACTGGAACGCGATCAGGATGATCAGTGGCAACAGCACCATGAAGCCCAGCGCCAACTGGGTACGCCGGCGCGACGCCTGCCGGCGGAACTCCGCGCCGCACGGCAGCGTACGGGCGGGCCGGTAACCGGCCGCCGCACCCGAGGCGGCAACGGTGGTCGTGTCCCGCGTCGGCTCGACAGTCGATCCCGCCATCACCGGTCCCCGCTTCCCCGAGAGTTCTCGCCCACCAGAGCGAGGAAGGCATCCTCCAGGCGACGCCGGGGCACCACCCGGTCCACCGCGATCCCGGCCCGGACCAACTCCGCGACCACCTCGCTGCGGGCGGTGCCGTTGGTGTCGACCACCAACTGCCCGTCGGCGTCGTCGAGGATCCGTACGCCACCGAGGCCGTCGAGTACGGTCCGGGCCGCGCTCGGGTCACTCACCTCGAACAGCACGCTCGGCGAGTCGCCGACGATCTCCTCGACCGGTCCGGAGGCCACGATCCGGCCCTTGTCCACCACCACCGCGTGGGTGCAGGTCTGCTCCACCTCGGCGAGCAGGTGGCTGGAGACCAGCACCGCCCGACCGTCGGTGGCGTAGCGCTGGAGCACCCGGCGCATCTCGGCGATCTGCGGTGGGTCCAGCCCGTCCGTCGGTTCGTCGAGCACCAGCAGTTCCGGCAGCCCGAGCATGGCCTGGGCGATGGCGAGGCGCTGCCGCATGCCGTGGCTGTACTTGCGCACCCGCCGGTGCACCGAGGAGCCCAGACCGGCGATCTCCAGAGCCTGTTCGAAGTGGGCGTCGGTCTCCGGCCGGCCGGTCGCCCGCCAGTACGCCCGCAGGTTCTCCAGGCCGGACAGGTGTGGCAGGAACCCCGGCCCTTCCACCAGCGCACCGATCCGCGACAGCACGGGCGAGCCGGGCACCAGCCGGTGCCCGAAGACGTAGATCTCACCCGCGGTCGGCTGGGTCAGCCCCATCAGCACCCGCAGCGTGGTCGTCTTGCCGGCGCCGTTGGGTCCGAGCAGGCCGACCACCTGACCGGGGTGCACCTCGAAGTCCACCTCGGAGACCGCGACGAAGCCGTCGGCGTACTCCTTGCGCAGCCGGCGTACCGCCAGCGGGGTGTCCGCGTACTCCGGGTGCACCGAGGTGTCCTGGCGGCGGTGCCGGCGGCGTAGCACGGCCACGAGCACGACGAGCCCGACCACGATCGCGGTGAGCAGCCCGACCAGGATCCAGCGCCAGATCGCCGCCTCGGTGGGGATCGGGTCGGCGTCGACCGTCGGCAGGCTGACCGGGGTGTCGCCGAGCGCGACCGCGTGGACGGCCGGCTCGATCGGGGTCGTGTAGGCCTGGTCCGAGGTGGCCACCACCAGCCGGAGCCGGTGACCGGCCTCGACCCGGTGCACGATCGCGGGCAGGGTCACGGTGACCGGCGTGGCGGCGTCGACGCTCGCCGGCAGGCCGCTGAGCCGGATCGGCGCGATCAGCCCGCTGGGCAGGGTGGCCGCCCCTTCCGGGTCGACCACGTAGAGCTTGGCGAAGAGAACGGCCTCGCCGCTGCTCGACGCGGCGCGCAGCGACACGGTCGGCGCACCGACGATGTCGACCGCCTCGGTCAGCGGCTCGGACTCGAACCGGGCGTGCTGCCCGGGTATGTCGCCGGCCACCCCGCTGAGCAGCGAGCTCAACGAGCCGGCGAACGGCACCGAGGAGATCGCGGCGGGGTTGCCGCGGGGCGGGTTGGCCACCGGCTGGACCGGGCCGGCCACGGCCACCTCGACTCGGGAGTCGCCACCGAGACCGGGGTAGTCGTCGGTGCGGTAGCCGGTGGCGACCAGCCCACGGTCCATGGCGTCGAAGCCGGCGATCCGGGAGAAGGTGAAGGTGTCGCCCGGTGCCGCACCGTCGCCGGCGACATAGTGGTCGAGCCACTGCGCGGTGAGGAACTTGACCCGGTCGGAGTCGGTCTGTGGTCCCGCGCCGCCGTCGTGGCCGCCGGTGAACCAGGCGACCCGGACCGGGGTCCCGTTCGCGGCGATCCCCCGGGCGTTGGCGTCGGCCTCGGCCAGCGGGAAGAGGGTGTCCGCCGCGCCCTGCACCAGCAGGGTGGGCGCCTTGACACGGTTCAGCACCCCCGCCGGGCTGGACCGTCGCAGCAGGTCGACGGCGGCCTGGTCGGCCCGTCCGGTGGCGGCGATGCGCAGGTACGCGGCGCAGACGTCGGCGGCGAACCGTCCGCAGGAGGGATCGGGGAGAGCGCCGGCGGTCGGTGCGCCAGGTGCGGTACCGGGCCCCTGGCCCGGGGCGGGGCTGGGCGGCCCGGCACCCGGCGCGCCCTCCGGCGTCTCGGCACCGGTGCCGGAGATCCCGGCCGGGCCGGAGCCGACGTTTCCGCCGCCGCCGAAGAAGATGCCGGCCCAGCCCGACTTGAACACGCCCTCGGTCGGCTCGCCGCCGGTGCTCTCGGGCAGGAAGGCCCGGGACAGGTCATTCCAGGTGATCATGGGAACGATCGCGTCGACCCGCTGGTCCTGGGCGGCGAGCAGCAGGGACAGCGCCCCGCCGTAGGAGCCGCCGACCACGCCCACCCGGGGGTCACCGGCGGCGTCGGTACGGACCTCGGAGCGTGCGGCGAGCCAGTCCAGCAGCCGTTGGGCGTCGCGTACCTCGTGGTCGGGACTGTCCAGGTGAATCTGCCCGCCACTGCGACCGAAGCCACGCGCGGTCCAGGTCAGTACGGCGTAGCCGCGGTCGGCCAGCTCCTCGGCGTCGGTACGGACCGACTCCTTGGTGCCACCGAAGCCGTGGGCGAGCAGTACCGCGGGCACCGTACGGCCGGCCGCGGCGTCACGCGGAAGGTACAACGTGGTGTCCAGGTCGACCGGCTCGTCACCGCTCGGTCCGGACCGGACGGTGAGCATCGCGGACTCGGTACGGAAGCCCGGCCGGTCCGGCCAGACCGCCCAGAGCACGGCCACCGCCAGCAGGACGACAGCAGCCGTGGCGGCGACGGCCCGGCGGCCGGTGGGCAGGGCACGTCGGAGCCGCGCGGCCGAGAACGGCGATCTCATTGGGCACACGGTACGGCCCGAAACCTGAGTATTAGCTGAGATCCGCCGTACGTCCGTTCTGGTAGCCCGTTCGTCATCCGACGAAGGTCGTCCGCACACCGTCCAGTCGGCGAACCTTTGGGACGACTTCGCATCGCGGAAATTCCTGCCTTTCACTCGAATCTATACTCAAGTACGCCTATCTCCAGCGGAACGGCACCCACCGTGAGCGAAATGATCGCCGTGAGTCACATCGCTCGAAGTGACGCAAAGCTGACCCTCGCCGACCGGGCCCAAGTCAGCACGCTTCGATTAGTTTTCCGGTCCGGCGCACGGGACCGGCTCGTCGACGCCGTCGGACAACCTGCGCCACGCCGGAGGAGACAACCATGACCGTTCCCGCTCCGCGGGTCCGTCGCCGGCCCCGGACACCGGGCCGGCTGTTGCCGCTGCTACTCACCACCGCGCTGCTGCTGCCGGTGGCGTTCCTGGTCGGACAGGCACACGAACTCGTCGACACCGACCGCGACGTCGTCGCCCGGGAGCGGCTCGGCGTCGAGTACCTCCGCGCCCTGGGGCCGGTGACCGACGCGCTCGTCGACGCGCAGAGCGCCGCCGTCACCGGCCGGCCACTGCGGCGGGACACCCTCGACCAGGCGGTCGAGCGGGCCGCCACGGTCGACGCGCGGATCGGCGGCGAGTTGAGCACCAGCGAGCGGTGGGCCGGACTCCGCGCGAAGTTGGAGGCTCTACCCGAACGCGCGCTGACCGACCGGGAGGCCGCCTTCACCGTGTACGGCGAGGTGACCGACCTGTTGCTGGCCCTGCACAACAAGGTCCGGGAGACCTCCGGCCTGATCCGGGACACCGGCGTCGACGCGTACTTCCTCCAGGACGGCGTCGCGGAGGAGATGCCGGAGGCCATGGTGGCCGCCGGCCGCCTCACCGACCTGGCCGTGCTGATGAACCGCCGGTCCGAGGCCGAACGGCTCCAGTCGCTCAGCCAGCTGGCCACCCTCCGGGCCGCCGCCCTGCAACCCGCGAACGACCTGGCCAACAACCTGCGGGCGGTGGTGGAGAACACGGAGAGCGCCGACCTGGGCGCGAACGTGCTCACCCCCTTCGACGCGTACCAGCGGGCCGTCGAGACGATGGCCCTGCACTCCCAGCCGGTCGACCAGGCCGGCACGGTGGACACGACCCGGCTCCTCGCGGCCCGCAACGAGGCCCAACAGGCCGCGAAGCAGCTCCAACCGGTCCTGCTCGACGAGATCGACCGGTTGCTGGCGGAGCGGCTCGACGGGCTGGACCGGGACCGTCTGCTGATTCTCGGCGCGGGAGGCCTTGCCGCACTGCTGCTGGTCGGGCTCGCGGTGAACACCTGGATGTCCCGTCCGCGAGACACTTCCGCCGCACCGGCGGCCGGTGACGCACCGGCACCGCCACCCGGTGTCCGGTGGGACACCGCCGGAGCCCGTCCCATGGAACCGCCACCGGCGCTGCAGCCGGTCGGACAGGTCCACGAGCCGGATCGGTGGAGGCCCTTCGATGCTGCTCGGTAGGCTCCGGATCCGGGGCAAGCTGACCCTGTTGGTGACCATTCCCCTGCTCTGCATGCTGGGGCTGACCCTGCCGGTGGTCCTGGAACGCGCCGGAGTGGCCCAGCGAGCCGGCGAGATCGACCAGACCGTCCAGCTCGCCGGCCGGGTCGGCACCCTGCTCCAGCACCTGCAGCGGGAACGCATGCTCGCCATCGGCCTCCTGCTCGGGCAGGTCGAGCGCAGCGCACTCGTGCAGGAGATCGCGGAGGTGGACGACCGGATCGTCGACCTGCGGGTCGACTTCGACGACGAGCTTCCGGCCGAGGTGGGCCGGGCGCTCGACGGCGTTGCGCAACTGGCCGGTATACGTACGGCCGTACTGGCCGGCGAGGCGGCGCCGCCACAGGTGATCGGCGCGTACGGGCCGGTCCACGTCGCCCTCATCGACTCGCTGCGGCTGCCACACGACGTGGACACCCGGACCTCGGCCGGACGGCAGACGCTGGCGCTGGACAGCATCCTGCGCAAGAGCGAGGGACTCAGCGGCGGTGGTGCCCTGATCGTCCTGGTCGCCGCCGCACCGGACCCACGGTTCGCCACCGCGTTCGTGGCCAACATGGCCACACTCCAGTCGGAGAGCAACAAGATGCTCGGCCTGCTCACCCCGGAACAGCAGGCGCTCGTGAACATCGAGCAGACCGCCGTGGACGCCCGGACCAGCCCGGAGTTCCTGCAACAGAGCGCGCTCGACCCGGTGGCGGCGGTGGCGGGCATCCCCATCCAGGCCCTCTTCCCGACGGTCTCCTCGCTGATCACGCTGGGTCAGTTCGTCGAGAAGAAGCTGGTCGCCGACGTGACCGCCGAGGTACGCGCCCAACGGCAGGCGGCGCTTGCCGGCGCGTACTGGGTGACCGTGCTGGTCGCGGTGGTCCTGGTCGGCGTGGTGCTGCTCGCCCTGGCCATCGGCCGCACGGTGACCGGGCCGCTGACCCGGCTGACCCGCTCCGCCGACCGGGTCGCCCGGGTCGCCGAGTCCGAACTGGTCCGGGTGGCCGACGACGAGACCGACAACGCCCAACCCGTCCGCCTCGATCCCGTCGACGTCCGCGCCCGGGACGAGGTGGGCGACCTGGCCCGCGCCTTCGAACGGGTGCAGAACACCGCCGCCAGGCTGGTGGAACGGCAGGCCGCGAGCCGGCGCAACGTCGCCCAGATGTTCGGTCACGTCGGCCGCCGTACCCAGAACCTGGTCGGTCGGCAGATCGCCCTGATCGACCGGTTGGAGCAGCAGGAGACCGACCCGGGACGGCTGGAGAACCTGTACCGGCTCGACCACATCTCCAGCCGGCTGCGGCGCAACGCGGGCAACCTGGTGGTGCTCTCCGGTGCGGTGGGCGACGTCGCGCACGTCGCGCCGGTTCCGCTGGCCAACGTGGCCCGCCTCGCCCTCGGTGAGATCGAGGACTACACCCGGGTGGACGTCCAGGTGCCGACCGAGGCCGCGGCGGCACCGGCGATCGTCGGCGACCTGGTGCTGGCGCTCGCCGAGCTGATGGAGAACGCCACGGTCTTCTCGCCGCCGCACACCCGGGTGCTGGTCAGCGGCGAACTCACCGAGAACGGCGTACAGCTCACCGTGGTGGACCACGGCATCGGCATGACCGAGGCACGGCTGACCGCCGAGAACGCCCGCCTCACCCGCCGGGAGCGGTTGGACCTCGCTCCGACCGAGGTGCTCGGGCTGTTCGTGGTGGGTCGGTTGGCCCGCCGGCACCACTGGGCGGTCGGTCTGTCCGCCACCCCGGGCGGCGGTGTCACCGCCACCCTCCAGATTCCGCGTACGTCACTTGTCGTCGGGACGCCCGAGCCGGCCGGCCTTCCGGCCCCGCCGGTCGGCCGGGCCGCCCCGGTGGCCGCACTGCCGGCCCGACACCAGCTCGAACCGGTGCCACCGCACCGGGACGCCCCGCCGGCGGTGGACCTGGCCGGCGCACCGACGGAACCGGCGGCGGTCCCGTCCGGGTTCAACCCCACGCTGCTGACCCGGGCGTCCGAGAGCATGGAGCTGTCCGAGTCGTGGGACGCGTTCGCCACCGCCCCGGAGCCCGCCGGCAGGGCCGGCGCGGAGCCGGCCGAGCTCGACCCGGAGACCGTTACGGTGCCGCAGGTCGCACCGGTGTCGGCGGTTCCGCCGACACCGATGCCCGGCGTCCGGCAGCGGGTACCGGGTGCCAGCCTGCCCAGGACGGCGCCGAGGGTGGGCCCGGTCGACGCCGGTGGCGTCGATCCGAGCGCCGCCCGCGCCGCCGTCGAGGCGTTCGAGTCGGGGGTACGCCGGGCCGAGCAGAGTCAGGCCGACGCCCTGCCACAGCCGGTCGCGCCGCCGGCTCCCCCCGGGCTGTCCCAGCTGTCCCGCAGGGTGCCCGGCGCCAACCTGATCGAGCAACTGCCGCAGCAACCGCTCACTCAGGACCCGGGCGATCCGGCCGAGGTCCGCGATCGCATGACCGCGTTCGAGACGGGCGTCGCCCGGGCTCTGCGCGATGTCCGTAACCACCGCAGCGACGACGAAGGAACGCCACGTTGACCAGCCCGCACGTGCACGAGAACCTCGACCACCAGAGCCACGGCGACCTCAGCCCCGAGGCCCGCACCTTCAACTGGCTGCTGGATTCCTTCACCTCCGGAACGGCGGGGGTGCTGGAGGCGATCGCCGTGTCGTCCGACGGCCTGCTGATGGCCATGTCCGCGATCAAGGACCGGTCCAACGCGGAACGTCTCGCCGCGGTCGTCTCCGGCATGACCAGCCTGGCCGGCGGTGCCGCCAGCTGGTACGCGTTGGGCGGCCTGAACCGGGTCGTGGTGGACATGGCCGAGGGCTACCTGCTGATCAGCGCGATCAGCAGTGGTTCGGTGCTCGGCGTGGTCGCCGACCGGTCGGCGAACCTGGGCACCGTCGCCTACGAGATGACCCTCTTCGCCGGTCGGGCCGGCGGGGCGCTCACCCCGCGTCTGATCGCCGAACTCAAGAACTCCGTACAGCAATGAATCCCGACGCCGCCGGTGCCGAACAGGAGCCGGTGATACGCATCCGGCCCTACCTGCGCGAGTCCTCCCCGGCCGGCCCCGCCGGCCCGGCGGGCGCACCGGCGGCGATCGGACCGGAGGCGGAGGAGGTCGGGCCGAGCGGCCCGCGCCCCTTCGTGCTGACCGCTGGCCGGGTGGCCGGCGCAGACCCCACGATCGGCCTGGAGACCCAGGTGACCGCCCGACCGACAACCGAACCTTGGAGCGTCACGGCCGCCCGGCTCAGCCCGGAACTCCAGGCGATCGTGGCGCTCTGCGGTGAACCGATCTCGGTGGCCGAGATCTCCGCCAAGACCCGGTTGCACTTCGGCGTGACCCGGGTGCTGGTGGGCGACCTGCGCGCCGCCGGCCACCTGGACGTACACGTGACCGACGCCGACGACGCCCTCGACCCCGACGTCATCCTGCGAGTGATTGATGGACTCCGTGCAATCTCCTGACTGGCCCGCCGCACCGCCGGGCGCGCTCGCCGCCAACAGCGCCGCGGCCCGCTACGGCGGTGCCGCACCGACCCCGCCGCCGATCGGCCGGGCCACCGCGCCACCGCCACCGCCGCACGCCGCCACGGCACCGCCGCCGTACCGGCCGCCCGCCGCGACGCCCGCCACACCGGGTGGTCACCGGGCGACACCGCCGATCCCGGTGAAGATCCTGGTGGCCGGTGGTTTCGGAGTCGGCAAGACCACCACCGTGGGATCGATCTCGGAGATCGCCCCGCTGACCACCGAGGCGGAGATGACCACCGCCGGGATCGGGGTCGACGACCCTGGTCAGCGCTCCGGGAAGACCACCACCACGGTGGCGATGGACTTCGGCTGTGTCACCATCGACCGAAGCCTGAAGCTCTACCTGTTCGGTACGCCGGGCCAGACCCGTTTCGGGTTCATGTGGGACGACCTGGCCCGGGGTGCGCTCGGCGCGCTGGTGGTGGTCGACAGCGCCCGGCTCGACGACTGCTACCCGGCGGTCGACTTCTTCGAGCGGGCGGGACTGCCGTTCGTAATCGGGGTGAACGCCTTCGACGGGCGGTTGGCGCACGACCTCGGTGCGATCCGGTGGGCCCTGGCGATCGGCGAACATGTACCCCTGGTGCAGTTCGACGCGCGGGACCGGCTCTCGGTCCGGGACGCCCTGCTGGTCGTCCTGGACCGCGCGCTGGACCGGGCCACCCGGGAGAAACGGGCCTGAGCCGACCGGCTCGCAGGCCCCTCGTGGGAAGGGGTGAGGCGGATGAGAGGCGGACTGGACGAGACTCTGGCCCGGATGCGTCGACGTGAGGAGGCGCTGCGCCGACGGGCCGCGGATCCGACCGTGCCGGCCGACGAACAGCCCGGCCCGGAGCCGGGCCACGGTCCCGGCCCCGGTTGGGGCCGGACCGACAGCCGCAACGCGGGGCCCGGCTGGTCGGCTCTCCACGAACCGGCCCACGAGGCACCGCCACGGCATCCGGTGGAGGACGTGGCCGAGGCGCTGCGCGCGGCCGTCGCCGCGCACCCGGGGGCGTCCGTCGCCGCTCGGGTCGAGCACGACGGGCAGGCGTACGACCTGCGGGTGGCCTGGGTCGACCAGGAGGTCACGGTCAGCGGGCAGCCCGCCGCGCCGCCACCGTCCTGGCCGCTGTCGGTGAAGACCGTGCCCGGCTGGTCCGCCGCGCAGGACGGGCTCAGCGACGACCCGGCGGCCCGGCTGGCCGAGTTGATCCGCCGGGATCCGTCCCTGCTCACCGGGGAGGAGCCGGCGGGCTGACCGGACGACGGGTGAGCAGGCGCTAGGGTCGGGCGGTGGGCGAACCCGAGCTGACCCTGATCGCGAGCCTGCGGCCGGCCGCACTGGACGCCCGGCGGGGCATCGTCCGGCTGCACCCGGAGGCGCTCACCGCCCTCGCGCTGCGCCCGGGTGACCCGGTCCGGCTGGCCGGGCGACGGGTCACCGCCGGCCTGGTCGCGGCGGCCGACGGCACGGCCAGCGCGGCGCTGCTGCTCGCCGACGACCTGATGCTGGGCAACCTCGGCGTACGCGACGGCGGGCAGGTGCGACTGAGCCCGGCTCCGGTCACCCCGGCCCGCCGGGTGCTGCTCACCGGGCCGGCCGAGGTCGTCGCGGTGGTCTCCCCCGAGATGCTGCGGCTGGCACTGCTCGGCAAGGTGGTGACCACCGGCGACGACGTCTCCCTGCTGCCCCAGGACGTGCTGCCGGACGCCTCGACCCGCACCCTGGTCGAGGCGGCCCGGCGCAGTCTCGCCACCCGGGTCGGCTACGCCTGGACCAGCACCCTGCTGCGGGTGCTGGTCGCCGAGCCGGATCCGGGCGCGCTGGTCACCATGGACACCCTCGTCGGCTGGGAGCACGGCCCGGAGACCCACGGTGGCGCCGGCACCGGCTCGGTCGCTCCCAGCCCGGACGGAACAGACCGACCGGGCGTCGGCGGGACCGGGGTCACCGGGACCGCGGGCGGCCGGTCGACGGTCACCAGGACGGTGGCCGGCGGCCGGGGCGGGAGCGCGGCCGGTCCCGACGGCAGCAGTGCGTGGACCGCCGGGCGAGCCGGCGGGGTTGGACGGCGGACCGACGGCAGCGGGCGAGCCGAGACCGCCCGGGCGGACGAACTGGACGTGCCGTCGGTCGACGAGCTGCCGGGCCTGCGCGCCCAGGCCGAGGAACTGACCGAGCTGCTCGACCTCGGCTTCCACCACCGGGAGGTGCTCAGTCGGCTGGGCACCACCGTGTCGCTGGGGGTGCTGGTGAGCGGTCCGGCCGGCTCCGGCAAGGCGGCCCTGGTCCGGGCGGTGGCGGCCCAGGTCGGTGCCCGGGTGCATCCGCTCTGGGCGCCGGAGGTCGCGGCGTTGACGAACGACTCGGCGGCGGCCCGGCTACGGGCGCTGACGGCCGAGACGCTGGCCGGCGGACCGGCCGTGCTGCTGGTCACCGACGTGGAGGCGCTGGCCCCGGCGGAGGCGCCCGGACCGGTGGCGACCGTGTTCCGGCGGTGCGTGGCGCAGCTCGTACAGGCCGGCGCGGCGGTGGTCGGCACCAGCAGCCGGCCGGAGGCGGTCGACCCGGCCGTGCGCTCGCCCGACCTGCTCTCGTTGCGGATCGACGTGCCGCTGCCCGACGCCGCCCTGCGCCGGGAGCAGCTGACCGTGCTGACCCGCCCGGTGCCCCTCGCCGACGACGTACGGCTGGACGAGGTCGCCGCGCGTACCCCCGGTTTCGTCGCCGCCGACCTGGCCGCGCTGGTCCGCGAGGCCGGGGTGCGCGCGGCGCTGCGGCAGAAGTCGGCGCAGACCCCCACGGTGCTGATGGCGGACTTCACCGCCGCCCTGGAGGTGGTGCGGCCGACCAGCATGGCCGCCGCCACCCTCGAACTGGCCCGGGTCACCCTGGACGACGTCGGCGACCTGGTGGAGGTCAAGCAGACGCTCACCGAGTCGGTGCTGTGGCCGCTGACCTACCCGGACACCTTCGCCCGACTCGGCGTGCAACCGCCCCGTGGGGTGCTGCTCTACGGTCCGCCGGGCTGCGGCAAGACCTATCTGGTGACCGCGCTGGCCGGGACCGGCCGGGCGAACGTGCTGTCGGTCAAGGGCGCGGAGCTGCTGTCCAAGTGGGTCGGGGAGAGCGAACGCGCGGTACGGGAGCTGTTCCGCCGGGCCCGGGAGGCCGCACCGACGCTGGTCTTCCTCGACGAGGTGGACGCCCTCGCCCCGGTACGCGGCCAGGCCACCGACGGCGGCACCACCGACCGGGTGGTGGCCGCCCTGCTCACCGAGCTGGACGGGGTGGAGGCGCTGCGCAACGTCGTGGTGGTCGGCGCGACGAACCGTCCCGACCTGGTCGACCCGGCGCTGTTGCGTCCGGGTCGGCTGGAACGGCTGGTGTACGTGCCGCCCCCGGACGCCGAGGCGCGGACGGAGATCCTGCGGGCCGCCGCGCGCAACGTGCCGCTCGCCGAGGGCGTCGACCTGCCCGCCCTCGGCACGGAGCTGGACGGGTTCTCGGCCGCCGACTGTGCGGCGCTGGTCCGGGAGGCCGCGCTGGCCGCGATGCGCGAGTCGCTGACCGCCTCCACCGTCACCGCCGAGCACGTCGCGGCGGCCCGGTCGCGGGTCCGCCCGTCCCTGGACCCGGCGCAGGTCGCCTGGCTCGCCGCGTACGCCGAACAGCGCGGCTGAGCACGCCCGGTCAGCAGGCGGCCACGTCGTCCAGCGAGATCTCGGCGTACACCCGGTCGTCGGCGTCGCGCAGCTTCGCGCCGCACTTCTCCAGCACGGACAGCGCGCCGCGGTTCTCCGGCGCGGTGTCCGCCACCACGGTCCGCATGCCGGCCGCCGCGGCCAGGTGCAACAGTTCCCGCAACGCCGCCGCGCCGATGCCCTGGCCACGGGCCGACCGACCGAGCCACATACCGACCTCGGCGACACCGGGCTCGTCCCGTCGGCTCATCCGGATCATGCCGACCACCTCGCCACCCGCCACGATCGCGTACATCGCACTACGGGTGGGCGCGTCCAGCCCGCCGAAGCTGGCCCGGTGGAACTCCCGGAACGCCTCCCGTCGCGCGTTCGACCAGCCGGCCGGCGCCTCCACCGGCGGCATCACGTCGGCCGGCTCCGCCTCGGCCACCGCCACCGAGAGCAACGGTTCGAGGTTCCGCTCGTCCACCGGCTCCAACCGGACCGCACCAGTCACGTGCCGCAGTCTTCCGCGCCCGGCGCCGCGCGTCCACCCGGTTCGGAAACGACCGGCCCCTCTGGCGGAGCGGACCGACCGGTCGGGTCGAATCGCCTCCCGGGTCACGCTCCGCGATCGTCCGGCCGGGCGAACTCGCAGTACACGGCGGAGGCGTCATCGGCCGCCTTGTGCCGACGCCGCCGGTCGGGATGGTCCCGTTCGGCGGCACGGACCCGGTCGATCAGCCCGTCCGGGCCCTCCGCGGCCACCACGTCCAGGAGGCTGGACCAGTCGAGGAGCCCGAATTCCTCGACCAAGGCGGAGGCACCGTCGGTGAGCAGCACGGCGCGACGCAACGCCGTGGGCCCGTGCCGGGGCACCGTGCCGACCACCGCGTGGTAGGCGGCGTCGGGATCGGCGGCGGCGACCCAGTAGCCGTGGGTACGGTTCATCCGCTCCCGCTGGGCGGTGACGGCACGCCGGAAGCGGGTGACCCAGTCGGTCGAATCGGGCAGCAGGTCGGCGGTTTCCCGTAGGTCGGCCGCCGAGCTGGCCAGCCGGTCGTCGGCCACCACGTCGACGCGACCACCGGTGTCGAGCACCAGCGGACTGTCACAGAGCACCAGGTAGTCGACCTGGTCGCCGCCGTCGCGGAGCAGGCACACCGTGCTCGACGGGGTGCCTGGGTGGTCGAGGTCGCACTGCTCGCCGTGGTCCGCACGGACCGCGAGGATCGCCGCGGCCAGGTTGCTCACCAGCGTCGCGGCCGGACGGGCGGCCTCCGCCAGACCGAGCCGGGCGGCCAGGTGCCGGACGTACCACTGCGGTCCGTGCACGCAGCCGGTGTCGAAGCCCTCCGGTACGGTGGCGCCGTCGAGCACCCCCACCAGCGGCCCGAACCGGAACACCAGGTCCTCGTTGACCGCCCGGCCGGGTGGCGGGGCGGAGGCGGATCGTACCCGCATGTCGGGGGCGGTCCCGATCACCGCACCCCGGCGGCGCTCGTCCGAGGCCGCCTCGGGCACGCCGGTCTCCGGATGCGCCGTTCGTCCCGGCTGCCTGGGCCCCCCGCCGCTCATTCGCCACCTCCCCGCGCCCCGGCTACCCATCGAGCACCGGACGACACGTCGAGATCGCAGACCTAGGGCCTAGCGGCGGCGGTTGCGGGCCCGGGAGGCGCGCAACCGCACCAGCCGACCCACCAGCACCGGGTCGGCGGCCAGCGCCGCCGGATTGTCCAGCAGCGCGTTCAACAGCTGGTAGTAGCGGGTGGCCGAGAGCCCGAACCGGTCCCGGATGGCCTGCTCCTTGGCACCGGCGTGCCGCCACCACTGCCGCTCGAAGGCGAGCATCTCCAGGTCGCGTTCGTCGAGCCCACCAGCCGGGGACGCTGCTCCGTCCGCATCCGCACCCGACCTCGTCGGTGCTTCCTCGGCGTCCGGCGGCGCGGTCGGAGGCTGCTCGGCCTCCGTCGACACGGCGGCCTGGGACGACGCGGGGTCGGAGGGGTGGTCCTGCGACGTCGACTCGACCTCGGGGGCGGACCTCGGCGGTGGCACCGTGACGGCGTCCGGACCGGTCTGCGCTGCCGGGGTGGCGTCGGCGGGCTGCATCGTGCTCCTCATCCGGGGGCGGCCGGCACGCTGGGCCAACCTGGCCCATCAGCCTAACGAGGGCCACCACCTGCCGCATCCCACCGACCGGTCCGCCGGTGCGACAAGGAGTGGCAGCGGCGGACCGCCCCGGCGGGGTCGGTCCGCCACCGGCCGACTCAGGTGATGTCGCGTCGCCGCATCGTCCACAGCGCCGCGCCGAGGAACAGCACGATCCCGACGGTGAACAGCACCGACGAGTGCTGCCAGGTGATGTCCAGGGTGGCCGGCTGGCACTCGCCGGTGTAGGTGGCGTTGCACGCCTGCCAGTCCTGGAGCGTGACCGTCTTCGCCATCCAAGCGTAGGCGTAGGTGGGCAACAGCCACGCCTCGGCGAAGCGCACCTGCGCCATGGACAGCAGGATGCCGAGCCCGATCTGGCCGACCACCATCACCGCGATCGCCCCGCCGAGCGCCATCGCGGTGTGCCGGCCGAGCGAGGCCAGGGCGAAGCCCACCGTCGCCGCGACCAGTGCCAGCACGATGCCGCGCAACCCGGTGATGAGGAACGACTGCCAGGTACCCGAGGTCATCCCCTCGGTGGTGCCGCGCAGGTTGGCGACCAGCCACATGCTGCCGAACCAGGCCGCCGTGGCGGGCAGCGCCAGCGCCAGCAGACCGGTGAGCAGCGCGCCCAACTTGGTCAGCAGGACGGTCAACCGTTTCGGCCGCCAGAGCAGCAGGTTCATCATCCCGCCGGTGTTCCACTCGGCACCCACGAACGAGGCACCGACCACGAACCCGACCAGCGCCAGAATCGCGGCGAGCGGGATCAGCATCTCGCCGAAGCTCTTCCGGAAGTCGAAGGTCGAGGGCAGGAACCACTCTTCCTCGATCGACTCCCGAGGCGGCGGCGTGATCTCGGCGCAGTCGGCAGGGTAGTAGTCGACGTTCTCACCCGCCGCCTTGGCCCGCTCGCAGTTCGCGCGCTCCTGTTCAGCCCAGCGGATCTGCTCCTGGTGCTGCTGGTCGGCGGCCCGCCGCGCCTCGGCGAGCTGGTCCGGGCCGATCTTCTGGTTGCTCAGGAACATGCCGGCCGCCACCAGGACCAGCACCAGCAGGCCACCGGCGGTCATCCAGCGGGCGAAGCGCCGCTTGGCCAGCCGGCGCAGCTCGGTACGGAAGAGACTCACGCGCCCCAACCTCCTCCGGCGGGTGCGGACGGTGCCGTCCCGTCGACTCGTACGGACTGGTCGACCTGCCGGTGCTGGCCGGGTACCGGCGCGGTGGCGGTCAGTTCGAGGAAGACGCTCTCCAGGTCGACCGCGATCGGTGCGAGTTCGCTGACGTAGAGGCCCTGCTCGGCAAGGATCCGGGTGACCGTGGCGGGCTTGTCCACCCCGGCGAGCATCAGATGATCGTCGTTGGCGGTGACCCGTACGCCGGCCCGGGTCAGTGCGGTGGCGGCGACCGGAAGGTCGGTGACCGCCTCCAGCCGCACCCGGACCGCGCCGGACGAGTGCTGGGCCAGCACCTCGTCGACCGGGCCGAAGGCGACCCGCCGGCCCAGCGAGATGATGGTGACCGAGTCGCAGATCAGCTGGATCTCGCCGAGGATGTGACTGGACAGCACCACCGTCATGCCGGCCTCGGAGAGGTTGCGCATGAGCGTGCGCATCTCCCGGATGCCGCCCGGGTCCAGACCGTTGGCCGGCTCGTCCAGGATCAGCAGTCGCGGGTTCTTGAGCAGCGCCGAGGCGACCGCCAACCGTTGCTTCATGCCGAGCGAGTACGTCTTGACCCGCTCACCGGCCCGGTCGCGCAGGCCGACCAGCTCCAGCACCTCGTCCACCCGCTGCTCGGGCAGGTCACCGGCGCCGGCCAGCAGCGACAGCGTGTCCCGTGCGGTGAAGTGCGGGAAGAACTGCGGGCTCTCCACGATCGCGCCGACCTGCGGTGCGACCTGGTCCAGCCGGTCGGGCACCTCGTGACCGAGGATCGCCATCCGGCCGCCGTCCGGCCGGATCAGCCCGAGCAGCGTCCGCAGCGTGGTGGTCTTGCCCGACCCGTTGGGGCCGAGGAAGCCGTGCACCTGGCCCGCCTCGACCCGCATGTCGAAGCCGTCCAGGGCGTTGCGGGTGCCACGGCGTCGACTTCGGTACGTCTTTCGTAGACCTTCGATTTCCAGGACAGCTGGCAAGCTGCACCTCCCCCGTTGGTGTGTGGGCGACGACGACACCATACGCGGTATGCAGCGGCAGGCAATACCCGGTATGCAGCGCCACGCCGAAAACGGGCACTTTCGATACCGTGAGCGTCGACGGCGCGACGCGACGTCAGCCGTCCGGGGCGCTCAGGCGCAGATGACGTGCACCCCGGCCGCGCGGAAGGCGTCGACCACCTCGGCGGCGGCCCCGGAGTCGGTGACCAGCGTCTCGACCCGGTCGACCGGGCAGATCCGGGCGAAGGCGTGACCGCCGAGCTTGGACGAGTCCGCGATGATCACCACCCGCTTGGCCCGCGCCACCATGAGGTTGTTCATCGCCGCCTCGCCCTCGTGATGGGCGGCGGCACCGAGGAGCGGATCGATGGCGTCCACCCCGAGCAGCGCCACGTCCAGCGTGACCTCACGTAGCAGTGCCCCGCCGAGCGGGCCGACCAGTTCGAAGGACTTCGGCCGCACCACGCCGCCGGCCACCACGACCTTCATCCGGGACCGGACGAGCAACTCGTTGGCGATGTTCAGCGCGTTGGTGACCACGGTCAACTGGGCACCGTCGGCGTTGGTGTTGAGATCCGGGCGCACCGCCAGCGCCCGGGCCACCTCGGTACTCGTGGTGCCGCCGTTGAGGCCGACCACCGTGCCCGGGGAGACCAGCGCCGCCGCCGCCGCGCCGATCCGCTGCTTCTCCGCCGAGTGCTTGGCCGTCTTGTAACGCAGCGGCAGGTCGTACGAGACGCCGTTGGCGACCGCCCCACCCCGGGTACGCGTGATCATCTGCTGCTGCGCGAGTTGGTCGAAGTCCCGGCGGATGGTCGCCTGGGAGACGTCCAGCCGCTCGGCGGCCTCCTCCACGGTGACCCGGCCCGAGTCGGTGAGCATTTCGAGCAGGGCGTTCCATCTCGCGTAGCGGTCCACCCCGGGCCTCCCGTGTCTGCACGATCGGTGCTTGGTTGCGTGCACACTAGTGCTCGAAACTACGAAGACGCAAAAACCAGCTCTGCTCGATCGCGGCCCCGGTTGCCATTTCCGATGGGTTTCACGCAGAATGACGCGCGAAAGACGGGATTAGCGAGCCGTAATGCGCAAGGCTCCGGCCTGCGAGGAGTTCTCATGGCGTACGTCCACGCGGAGATCGCGAGCCAGCCGGACTGCTGGCGCCAGGCGGGCCAACTGGCCCCGGCGATGCTCGACCGCCTCCCCCGCCCCGGTGAGCGGGTCGCCGTCGTCGGTTGCGGCACGTCCTGGTTCATGGCCATGGCGTACGCGGCCCGCCGCGAGGCCGCCGGCCAGGGCGAGACCGACGCCTTCCAGGCCAGCGAGTTCCCCGTCGGCCGTCACTACGACCGGTTGTTGGCGATCACCCGCTCCGGCACCACCACCGAGGTGCTGGAGCTGATCGCCGCGCTGCACGGCCGGATCCCGACCACGGTGCTGGTGGGCGACCCCGGCTCACCGGTGGTGGAGACCGCCGACGCCGCCGTCACCATGCCGTTCGCCGACGAACGCTCAGTGGTGCAGACCCGCTTCGCCACCACCGCGCTGGCGCTGCTCCGCGCCCACCTCGGCGACAACATGGACGCCCTCGCCGCCGACGCGGAGGTCGCCGTCCGGGCCCCGCTGCCGATCGATCCGAGCCTGATCGAACAGGTCACCTTCCTCGGTCGCGGCTGGACCATCGGACTGGCCCAGGAGGCCGCGTTGAAATGCCGCGAGGCGGCCACCTTCTGGGCCGAGGCGTACCCCGCGATGGACTACCGGCACGGCCCCATCTCGGTGGCCGCCCCCGGCCGGCTGGTCTGGGCCTTCGGCGAGTTGCCCGACGGGCTGCCGGAGGACGTCGCCGCCACCGGCGCGTCCTTCGCACACAGCCGCACCCACGGCTACCGCACGGTGCTCGGCCGGTGGGCCGCCGGGCGCACCCCGGTCGACCCGATGGCCGACCTGATCCTGGCGCAACGCTTCGCCGTCGCGCTGGCCACCAGTCGCGGCCTCGACCCCGACGCGCCCCGGCACCTGAGTCGCTCCGTGGTACTCACGTGATCGAAGAGGTTGCCGTCGCGCTCGACGTGGGTGGCACCGGGATGAAGTGCGCGCTGGTCGGCGCGGACGGGGTCGTGCGGCACGCCGAACGACACCCCACCGACGCCGGGCGCGGTCCCGCCGCCGTGGTCGAGACGATCCTGTCGGTGGCCGAGGGACTCGCCGGCAAGGCGTACGCGGACGGGCTCACGCCGACCGCGCTCGGCATCGTGGTGCCGGGCGTCGTGGACGAGGCACGCGGCGTGGCGGTCTGGTCAGCCAACGTCGGCTTCCGGGACGTACCCCTGCGCGACCTGGCGGCCGCGCGGCTCGGCCTGCCCACGGCGCTCGGCCACGACGTGCGTGCCGGCGGCCTCGCCGAGGCCCGGTTGGGTGCCGGCCGGGACACCGGACACGTGCTCTTCGTCGCGATCGGCACCGGTATCGCCGCCGCGCACGTGGTGGCCGGCAGGGCCGTCACCGGTGCGCACGGCGCCGCCGGGGAACTCGGTCACATCCTGGTCCGTCCCGACGGACCGGTCTGCGGCTGCGGACGGCCGGGCTGTCTGGAGGCCGTCGCCTCCGCGTCGGCCGTCGCCCGCCGCTACGCCGAACTCACCGGGACCGACACCGGCACGGCCACGACCCGGCGCACCGGCAGCGCGTCGGACGACGGGTCCGCCGCCGGGCCCGGCCGGGGACGGACCATGGTGACCGCCGCCGAGGTGGCCGCCCGGGCCGACGCCGGCGAGGAGGTGGCCGCCCAGGTCTGGCGGGAGACGGTCGAGGCACTGGCCGACGGCCTCGCCACCGCCCAGGCCCTGTTCGACGTGGCGACCATCGTCCTGGGCGGCGGCCTCGCCCAGGCCGGCGCCGGGCTGTTCGACCCGCTGCGTGCCGCGCTGCGGGACCGGCTCACCTTCCACCGGGAGCCGCGACTGGTCCCGGCCGTCCTCGGCGACGAGGCGGGCTGCCTCGGTGCCGCCCTGCTCGCCCTCGACCAGATGGAGACGCCATGACCGTACGGGTGAACGGCAAGGTGGTGACCCCCGGCGGGGTGATCTCGCAGGGCTGCGTCGAGGTCAAGGGCGACCGGATCAGTGCGGTCGCGGAGTACCCGTCGGTGCGCGACGGGCACTGGATCGTGCCCGGCTTCGTGGACATCCACAGTCACGGCGGCGGCGGGCACACCTTCACCACCGGCGACGCCGATCAGGCCCGGGCCGCGGCCGCGTTCCACCTGGGGCACGGCACCACCAGCCTGGTGGCCAGCCTGGTCAGCTCACCGTTCGAGCTGATGCGCTCGGCCACCGCCGCCTTCGCGCCGCTGGTGCGCGAGGGCGTGCTGGCCGGCATCCACTTCGAGGGACCGTACCTGTCCGCCGCCCGGTGCGGCGCACAGAACCCGGAGTTCCTGCGGGATCCCGCCACCGACGAACTGACGGAGCTCATCAAGATCGGTGACGGCGCGCTCCGGATGGTCACCCTCGCCCCCGAGCGGCCGGGCGCGCTGGAGGCGGTGGAACTGCTCACCCGGCACGGGGTGGTCGTCGCCGTCGGACACACCGACGGCACGTACGAGCAGACCCGCGCCGCCGTGGCGGCGGGCGCGACCGTCGGCACCCACCTGTTCAACGGGATGCGACCGGTGCACCACCGCGAGCCCGGCCCCGTGGTGGCGCTGCTGACCGCGCCGAACGTGATCTGCGAGCTGATCGCCGACGGGGTGCACCTGCACGAGGGAACGCTCACCTTCGCCACCTCGAACGCCGGACCGGAACGCTGCGCCCTGGTCACCGACGCGATGGCCGCCGCCGGCATGCCGGACGGCGACTACGAGCTGGGCGGCCAGGCGGTGACCGTGGCCGACGGGGTGGCCCGGCTCGCCCGGGACGGCGCGATCGCGGGGAGCACGCTGACCATGGACGCGGCGCTGCGCAGCGCGGTCGCCGCCGGTGCCTCGGTTCCCGACGCGGTACGCATGGCGTCCACCACGCCGGCCCTGGCCCTCGGCCTCGGCGACCAGGTGGGCACCCTCCAGGCCGGGCTCCGCGCCGACCTGGTGGTGCTCGACGACGACCTGGAGATCGTCCGGGTGATGCGGGCCGGCACCTGGGTGGAGTGACCCGGCAGCCGCTCGGTCAGCCCGTCGAGATCTCCACGCCGAGCACGGCCTGTTCGTCGGGGCGGTGCACCAGCACGTCCGACAGGAACGACTGCACCGCGTGGCGCATCCCCACGTCCCGGCCGGCCTGCTCGGAGAGCAACCACTTGTGCTCGATGATCTGGGCGAACAGCTCCTGCGGCTCCAGCTTGCGCCGCAGGTGCGCGGGTACCGCCCGGACCACCGGCTCGAAGACCTCAGTCAGCCAGCGGTGCGCGGCCTGCTGCTCGTCGGTCAGGTCGCTCTCCGCCCGGTACGCGTCGAGGTCGTTGAGCAGCTTGCGGGCCTGGTTCTCCTCGGCGTCCAGCCCGGTGAGGCGGAGCAGCCGACGGTGGTGGTACCCGGCGTCGACGACCTTCGGCCGGATGAGGTAACGGCCGTTGTCGATGCTCGACATGGCCACCTCCGCCACGTCGAAACCCAGCTCGTTGAGCCGGCGGATGCGCCCCTCGATGTCGTGCCGGGCCGCGCGCTCGACCTGCTGCTCGTAGGTGATCTCGTGCCAGAGCCGCTCGTAGCGCTGCACCACCTCCTCGCAGACCACCTCCGGGTCGATCGATTCGTGCAGCAGGCCGGCCGCCTGAAGGTCGAGCGCCTCGCCGAAGATGTTGACCCGGGCGATCTCCAGGTCCTCGCCACGCTGGCCGTTGGAGAGCACGCTGCGCAGCGCGCCGGTCTCGGCGTCGACCAGGTACGCGGCGAAGGCACCCGCGTCCCGCCGGAACAGCGTGTTCGACAGCGAGCAGTCGCCCCAGAAGAAACCGGTCAGATGCATCCGGACCAGCAGCGCGGCGAGGGCGTCGAGCAGCCGCCCCATCGTCGGTGGCCGCAGCGTGTGGGAGAACAGCGCCCGGTACGGCAGGGAGAACTGGAGGTGACGGGTGATCAGTACCGGGTCCAGCGGCTCACCCGCGTCGGACTCCCGGTCGGCGACGATCGCCACCGCCTTGACCGACGGGAAGTCGATGCGTTCCAGGGCACGCAGCAGGTCGTACTCCCGCTCGGCCACCCGCTCGCCGGTCTCCTTGACCGCGTAGACGTGCCCACCCAACTGCACGAACCGCACCACGTGCCGGGAGATGCCCTGGGGCAGCGCGACCAGGTGCTCGGCCGGCCACTGCTCCAACGGGGTCGACCAGGGCAGGTCGAGCAACGCCGGGTCGACGAGGGCCGAGGTGATCCGCACGGCGTCAAGTTTGACGTTTCCGCCGCCGGAACGCCTCCCTTCGTGGCTCGGCCCACAGTCGCCGGGCGTCGGGAGCACCGTGCGGGCCGGTAGCGTGATCGGGGTGCGGGAGACGACACCGGTACGCCGGAGCATCCGCCTGGCACCGGTACGCCCGGCCGGCTGGTGGTTCGACGCCGTCCTGCTGGCGGGGTTCGTGGCGCTGACCGCCGCGCTCGCCCGCGGCCAACTGCTCGATCTCGACCTCGCCGTCAGCGAGTGGGCCTTCACCCACGACCCGGCCCCGCTGTACTGGACCGCCCGGGCGTTCAACCTGCTCGGTCAGGGCGGCGGGTTGCTGCTGCCGCTCTCCGGCGCGCTGGCGGTCGCGGTGGCCTGGCGACGACGGACGATCCGACCGTTCCTGCTGGTCGCAGGCGCCCTCCTGGTCACCATGGCGACCATCGGTCCGCTCAAGCTCTGGACCGACCGGGCGGCACCCACCGCCTCGGTCAAGGAACCGTTCCTGCCTCCCGAGGAGGCCGTGCAGGTCTTCAACCACCTGCCGGCCGGCGCCTACTCGATGTCCTACCCGTCCGGACACGTGGCCAATGCGATCGTCTGGTATGGCGTGATCGCCCTGCTGCTGGTGTCGCTGACCGTCGGTCGGCTGCCGGCCGGCCTGTACCGGCTGGTGCGGTACGCGCCGCCGGGGATCCTGCTGGTCACCACCACCTACCTCAACTTCCACTGGCTCACCGACGGGCTGGCCGCGCTGCTGCTGGGGCTGCTGCTGGACCGGCTGTTGCACCGGGTGCCCTGGGACGACCTGCCGCTACCCGGCCGCCTCCGGCAGTGGGACGGGCCGTTCATCCGGTACCGGTAGGGTGCCGCCGTGGACCGACTCACGCGCCGGCTGGGAGTGCCGGACGCCGTCGTCATCGGTCTCGGGTCGATGCTCGGCGCGGGCATCTTCGTGGTCTTCGCTCCCGCCGCGGCGGCGGCCGGTGGCACCGGCCTGCTTGTCGCCCTGGCCCTGGCCGGGTTCATCGCCTTCTGCAACGCGACGAGTTCCGCCCGGCTGGCCGCCCGCTATCCCGAGTCCGGCGGCACCTACGTCTACGGTCGGAAGCGGCTGAACCCGTTCGCCGGGTTCCTCGCGGGCTGGGGTTTCGTGATCGGCAAGACGGCCAGCTGCGCGGCGATGGCGCTGACCGTCGGGGCGTACCTCTGGCCGGGGCAGGCCCGGCTCGTCGCGGTGCTGGCGGTGGTCGCGGTGACGGCGGTGAACCTGCGCGGCATCGGCAAGACCGCCGCCGCCACCCGGATCCTGGTGCTCCTGGTCCTCGCCGTGCTCGCGCTCGTCGCGGTGGCCGGTGCGGCGAGCGTCTCCGTCGACCGGATCGACCAGCCCGGTGGCACCGTCCGGGGTGTGTTGACCGCTGCCGGGCTGCTCTTCTTCGCCTTCGCCGGGTACGCCCGGATCGCCACGCTCGGGGAGGAGGTACGCGATCCGCAGCGCACCATTCCCCGGGCGGTGCCGTTGGCGCTCGGTCTGGTGCTGGTCATCTACCTGGTCCTGGGGCTGGTCGCCGTCGGCGTGCTCGGCGCGGACCGGCTGGCCACCTCCGCCGCGCCGCTGGCCGAGGTGGTGGGCGCGGCCGGACTGCCCGGCCTGGAGTGGGTGGTCCGGGCCGGCGCGACGGTCGCGGTGACCGGGGTGCTGCTCTCCCTGCTGGCCGGGGTGGGTCGCACCACGCTGGCGATGGCCCGCCAGCGGGACCTGCCGGCCGGGCTGGCCGCGGTGCACCCCCGGTACCGGGTGCCGCACCGGGCCGAGCTGGCGGTGGCCGCCGTGGTGATCCTGGTCGTGTTGCTCGGCGACGTGCGGGGGGCGATCGGCTTCTCCGCCTGCACGGTGCTCGTCTACTACGCCATCACCAACGCGGCGGCGTTGACGCTGGGACGGGAGCCGGAGCGGAAGCTGCCGGTGCGGGCACTAGCCGTGGCGGGGCTGGTCGGCTGCGTGCTGCTCGCCGTCAACCTGCCGCTGTCCAGCGTGCTCGCCGGCTTCGGCGTGCTCGCCCTCGGCGCCGCCTGGTACGCCCTCCGGTCAGCCCGCCGCTGACCGATCGTCACTCCGTCGCCTCGCGCGGCACCGGGGTGCCGGACGGCGGTGCCGGCTCCGGTGGTGCGACCTCGCGCAGCAACGCGTTCAGGCCGGCCCGGCGGGCCACCACGGTCAGCCGGTCACCGGCCACGATCACCATGCGGGGGTCCGGCGACCAGTCCAGGCGCTGCCCCGCCCGGGCATGGGCGAGCAGGCGGACGCTGCCGGCCCGGCCGACGGTGGCGAGCGTACGACCGTCGAGATCCGAGCCGGCGGCCACCGGAACCTCGGTGACCAGCAACGCGTGCCGGCCCACCGGGATGGTGGCGATCACCGCCCGGTCCAGCAGGGCGGCGGCGAACGACGGCGCCGCCAGGTAGGAGACGCTGCGCGAGGTGCCGATGCCGAACGCCCGCTGCACCCGTTCGGCGAAGTCGCCGTCGAAGAGCCGCAGCACCACCCGGAGCTGGTCGTCGAGGGCTCGGGCGTTGAGCGCGGCACGCAGGTTCGCCCCGTCATCCGTCGAGACCACCACCAACGCCTGGCAGGTCGCCACGGAGGCGGCCCGCAGCGTCTCCTCCTGCCCCGCGTCGCCCACCACCAGCGGTACGCCGAGCCGCCGGGCCAGCCCGGCACCGCGCGCGTCCGCGCTCTTGTCGATCGCCACCACCTCGACGCCGAAGTCGTTGAGCTGGGCCATCACCCGGGTGCCGATGTTGCCGAGCCCGACCACCACGACGTGGCCGGAACGCTCGGGCAGGATCCGCCCGGTGTGCATGGCCAGCCGGGCCTGCACCACCCCGTCGACCACCACCGCCGTGATCAGCGGGATCAGCGCCAGCCCGGCGAGGTTCAGCACCACCTGCATGACCTGCTCGGCGGCCGACTTGGCGGGGTCCGGATCCTGACCGCTCAGAGTGGTGACCAGGGTCAGGTAGAGCGCGTCGCCCCAGCCGACGTGCGCCGCGGTGGCATACAGCCCGCCCAGGGCGGCCACCATGGCGAGCAGCACCAGCACCGCGATACCGATCTTCCGGGTGGCGAAGCTGCGGATCGCCCGGAGCACCACCGCCACCGGCCGCCGCCGACGCCGCGCCCGGACCAGCCGCCGCGCGGCCAGCTCGGTCCCGGCGGGCCGGCCGACCGCCTCGGCGAGCACCACGTCGGCGGCCCGGTCGTCGGCCGGCAACACCAGATCCTGCTGGGCGTCGCGCGTGTCGGCCACCCCGCAGACGATCTCGCTGGGGCGTACGTCGTCGCGGCGGGCCACGTAGAGGGTGCGTCCGCCGTGCCGGAAGTGCGTCGGCGCGACCTCGCCGAGCGCGGCGGCCACGAAGGCCGGCGCGGCCATCGAGGCGTCGGAGAGCACCGCCGAGTCGGGGAAGATCTGCCGTACGCCGTTGGCCAGCCCGGTGTTGAACATCCGCACCACCAGGCGCAGCCGGGGCTCCACCTCCTGCGCGCAGAGCGCCGCGTGCATGTTTCCCACGTCGTCCTGGTGCAGCAGGGCCAACCCGGCGGCGTCGACCAGCCCGGCCCGGCGGAACGTGGCCTCGTCCAGCCGGTCGGCCCGGATCACCTCGATGCCCGGCAGGTCACGGCCGTCCGGCCCGGGGGAACGCCGACGCTCCGGCACGACCAGGGTGATCCGTACCCGGCCGGCCTGTGTCTCGCCGGCCAGCATCGTCCGCACCACCCAGTAGGCGAGCGGATCCTGCCCGCAGATCACGTAGTGCGCCCGGGACTCCCCGTTGGCCCGCAACCGGCGGCTGGCCCGCAGGGCCCGATCGAGCAGCGGCTCCGCCATGCCCCGCATGGTAGTCAGCCGGTCGCGGCCCGCGCAGTCCGTCATGATCGTGGCTGCCGCGACGCGGCATGTCCCGGCCGGCGACGGGTAGGGCAGCGGCATGCAGACCTTCCTGCCGTACCCGGACTTTCTGGCCAGCGCCCGGGCGCTGGACCAACGACGGCTCGGCAAGCAGCGGGTGGAGGCGATCCAGGTGCTACGCGGGCTGACCTGGCCCACGTACGGCTGGCGCAACCACCCGGCGGTGAAGATGTGGGCCGGGTACGAGGAGGCCCTGACCCGGTACGGGCTGGACGTCTGCGCGGTCTGGTGCGCGGCCGGCCGGGCCGACACCTGCGCCACCACGCTGACCGTCGACCTGGCCGCCGCCTGCGGCGTCGAGCAGGTCCGCACCCAGCAGGAGCTCGCCGTCGCCGGGGAACTGCCGCCGTGGCTCGGCCGAACCGAGGTGCACCTGAGCCACCGTTCGTCGCTGCTGCGCAAGGACCCGACGCACTATCGCCCCATCTTCGGCGACGACGTCCCCGACGACCTGGACTACGTCTGGCCGACCTCCGACCGCCCCCGCCGCTGCCTGCCCTGACCTGAGGGGCACACTGGGCCGGGGAGGTCAGATGACGCTGTCGCAGTTGGCCGGACGGTTCATCGGCGTACGTCGGCACCGGATCGACCCCGGCGGGGGTGGCGCCCCCCGCGTGCCGCGTCCGGTCACCGCCGTGGTCGTCGGCGGTGGCATCGCCGGCATGTCCGCGGCGGTGGTGCTCGCCGAACGCGGCGTCGAGGTGACCGTGCTGGAGGCCGCGCCCACCCTGGGCGGCCGGCTCGGCGCCTGGCCGGAAACCCTCGCCGACGGGACCGACCAGGTCAACGAGCACGGCTTCCACGCCTTCTTCCGGCAGTACTACAACTGGCGCAACATCCTGCGCCGGATCGACCCGGCGCTGCGGTTCCTGCGGGCCGTCCCCGGCTATCCGGTGCTCAGCGCCGAGTGGCCGACCGAGGAGTTCGGGCGGCTGCCCCCCGCGCCACCGGCGAACCTGCTCACCCTGCTCGCCCGCAGCCCCAGCCTGCGCCTGCGCGACCTGCGCCGGATGGATCGGGACGCGGCCCTGCCGCTGCTGACGTACAACCCGGTACGCACCTACGCCGAGTTCGACCACACCACCGCCGACGACCTGCTCGACTCGCTGCGGCTGCCCGACCGGGCCCGGGCGATGCTCTTCGAGGTCTTCTCCCACTCGTTCTTCAATCACGAGGCGGAGATGTCGGCCGCCGAGATGATCGCGCAGTTCCACTTCTACCTGCTCGGCAACCCGGAAGGGCTCGCCTTCGACTGCCCCGACGAGGACTACGCCACGTCGATCTGGAAGCCACTGACCCGGCACGTCGAGCGGCACGGCGGCCGGATCCGCACCGGCGAGCCGGTCACCGGTCTGCACCGCGACCCCGACGGCTGGCAGGTGCACAGCGCGCACGACACGTACCGGGCCGGGCACGTCGTGCTCGCCGTCGACCCGCCCGCGCTCGCCGCCCTGGTCGCGGACTCGCCGTCGCTTGTCGAGCAGGCCCCGGCCCTGGCGGCGGCGATGCCCGCGTACGGTCGGCCCGGCCCGCCGTACGCGGTCGCCCGCTACTGGTGCGACGGGGACGTCGATCCCCATCGGGCGACCTTCAGCGGGGTGTCCCGACAGGCCACGTTGGACTCGGTCACGCTGTACCACCGGCTGGAACGCGAATCCCGCCACTGGGCCGAGCGCGCCGCCGGCTCGGTGATCGAGTTGCACGCGTACGCCTGCGAGCCGGACGTGCCCGCCACCGACCTGGCCGAGCGGATGCGTGCCGAACTGGCGGTGCTCTGGCCGGAGACGACCCGACTGCGGGTACGCGAACTGCGGGCCCGGGTCGAGGCGAAGGCGCCCGCCTTCACGCCGGGCAGCCACGCCTGGCGTCCGGGGGTCCGCACCGACGCGACCGGCCTCTACCTGGCCGGCGACGGCATCAGCACCGACTTTCCCAGCGCCCTGATGGAGCGGGCGGCGGCCACCGGCATCCTCGCGGCGAACCACATCCTGCGCGCCGAGGGTGGTGCCGCCGAGCCGCTGCACTCGATCCGGCCGCGTGGTCTGCTCGCCCGGGGCTGACCTCCGGGTTCCAGGCCGGACGGCGGGCACCGCCGACCGGGCCATCGAAATGCGTTGCCGCCTCACCTCGGCCGCACCTACCGTGATCGCGCAAGGTCAACCGCCGATCCGGGAGTCCGTCATGTCGAGGCCGTACGCCACCACCGCCGTACCGGCGGGACGGCCGGGCTCGCGGATGCCCGGCGGTTGGCGCACCGAACGCCCCCTGGGTGACCGCCCCGGCTGACGCATACCGCCGCCCGCCGAGCCGCCCACCCGTGCCCGGGTCGGGCGGCTCGTCGCCGTCCGCCCGTACGTCCGTCACCGTTCGTGGAGGGAGACACCGGTGGACGCCGTCCTCGTCATCAACGCCGACCTCGGCCCGCTGCACCGGGTCACCGTCCAGCACGCGATCCGGATGCTCTGCCGCCGGGTCGCCGAGATCCACGAGGCCGTACCGGACCGGGTCATCGGGGTGTTCCCGGTGCCCCGGGTGGTCCGGCTGGTGCGTTACGTGGTGACCCGCTGGCGGATGCGCGCCGGCCCGGCATGGTCCCGGGCCGGGGTGTTACGCCGTGACGGCAGGTGCTGCGCTTACTGCGACGGGCCGGCCGACACCATCGACCACGTGCTGCCCCGCTCGCGCGGCGGCCGGAACACCTGGAAGAACACGACGGCCGCCTGCTACGCCTGCAACCAGCGCAAGGGGGACCGTACGCCGGCCGAGGCGGGCATGCCGCTGCGGCGCGTACCTGTCGTACCGAGCTGGACGGCACTGGCCGGGCGGTGACGGGCCGGCCGGCGGGCACAGGGGGCGGCGTCGGGCATCGCCCGGCGCGGCGCCCGCCGGCCCCCGGCCTGTCGGTCCGGGTGACCTGGTCTCAGGCCGGCGGGGTCCAACCGAATCGCGGTCCGCGGCGCTCGTGGAAGGCCGCCACGCCCTCCCGGGCCTCGTCACTGGCCCGCACCTGCTCGTGCCACCACGCCGTCCGATCCTCGTCCGCCCGCCCGTCGACGATCTCCTTGGCGGCGGCGGCGGCGACGCTGAGCTGCGAGCGCTCGGCGATCACGCCGGTGAGGCGGTCGACCCGGGCGGCCAGGTCGGTACCGGGCAGCACCTCGTCGACCAGCCCGATCCGCAGTGCCCGGTCGGCGTCCACCAACTCACCGGTGAACAGCAGGTACTTCGCCGCCGCCGGGCCGATCAGCCGGGCCAGCCGGTGGGTGGTGGGCGCCGGGTAGACCAGCCCCAGCCGGGCCGGCGGTACGCCGAACCGGGCGTCGGCCGCGGCTATCCGCAGGTCACAGGCGACCGCCAACTGGCAGCCGCCACCGATGCAGGCACCGTGGACGGCGGCCACCGTCGGCTTGGCGAAGCTGGCCAGCCGTTCCTCGGCCACCACGGCGATGCTGCCGTCGCCGGCCGCCAGCAGCTCGTCCAGGTCGCTGAGATCCGCACCGGCGCAGAACGTGCCGTCGGCGCCGGTGAGCACCACGACGCGGACCGCCGGGTCGGCCTCCAGTCCGTCGAGCAGCGTCGGCAGCCGCCGCCACATGGCCGGGGTCATCGCGTTACGCCGGCCCGGATTGCGGATCACCACCGTGGCCACCGCACCCGCGACCTCGACCACCAGGTCCGCGTCCGCCACCGCCCACCATCCCCTCGCCGCACCACGCCGTACGCCACCTGCGGCGACCTTAGCGACGTCACCCGCTCCGTCGGGCGGTGGGCCCGGTCCGGCGCACGCCCGATGCGAGGACCATCGCTGTACGCCTGAGCGCAGCCCGGCATTCACCTCGGGGCCGCCCGCGCCACCTAACGTCACCGTGCGCGCACGTCGTAGCCAGCACGAGTGAGCAGGTGGTCATGCCATCCACACCCGAGGTCAGCGTGGTCATCCCCACCTTCGCCCGCCCGGCGTTGGTGAGCCGCGCGGTGCGCAGCGCGCTCGCGCAGACCGTCACCGACATCGAGGTGATCGTCGTGGTCGACGGTCCGGACGAGGACACCGGCAAGGCCCTCGCCGAGATCGGCGACGCCCGGCTGCGCGTGGTCGAGCTGCCCGGCAAGGGCGGCGCGCCCAACGCCCGCAACACCGGCGTACGTGAGGCGCGTGCTCCATGGACCGCCCTGCTCGACGACGACGACGAGTGGCTGCCCACCAAGCTCGCCGCACAGCTGGAGCTGGCCCGCGGCGCCACAGTGGGCAGCCCGATCATTGCCAGCCGGCTGATCAACAAAACGCCCCGGGCGCAGTTCGTGATGCCCCGCCGGCTGCCGGAACCGGACGAGCCGATCTGCGAGTACCTCACATTGCGGCGCGGACTGTTCCACGGCGACGGGTTCATCCAGACTTCGACCATCATGGCGCCGACCGAGCTGCTGCGCCGGGTGCCGTTCACCGTCGGGCTGCGCCGGCAGCAGGAACTGGACTGGACCGTACGCGCGATGAGCCACCCGGACGTCGAGCTGCTGGTCGCCGCCGAGCCGCTGGTGCTCTGGCACCAGGACGAGGACCGGCCACGGATCAGCCTCAGCTCGCCGTGGGAGGCCCAGCTCGAGTGGCTACGCGGGATCCGTCCACTGATCACCCCACGGGCGTACGCGGCGATCACGATGAGCATCATCAGCTCGATGGCCGCGCCAACCCGCAGCTTCCGCGTGTTCCGGCTGCTGCTCGACGAGGCGCGCCGGCACGGGCGGCCCGGCTTCGTCGACTACCTGACGTTCCTGCAGATCTGGGTGCTTCCGCCGCAGCTGCGACACCGGGTACGCGACCGGATCCTCGGCCGTGGCCGGCGCGGCGGTCCGCCCTCGCCGGGCCAGTCCACGAGCACCGGGCCCGATGCCGGCCGGCAAGTGCCAGGTGGCGCGGCGACCCAAGCGGCGGGGACCTCCGCCGGCACGTCGACGGAAGCGGCCGGCACCGCCGGGACGCCGGGAATCGGGGCCGATGTCCGGCGATAGGGTCGCCGTGATCTGGCGCAGCTGCCTGCTACCGGGCTCGGAGACGTTCGTCCGCAACCAGGCCGACGCGCTGCCCACCTGGCGTCCGGTCTACCTGGGTGCCGTCCGGGTGGTCTCACCGCTGTCCCGGGACAGCGACGTGGTGCTGTGCCCGGACACGCCGCGTGGCCGCCGCGAGTGGCTGCGGTTGCGGCTGACCGGCGGGTCACCCCGGCTGCGGCGGATGCTGGCCCGGCTACGCCCCGGGGTGGTGCACGCGCACTTCGGCGGCGACGGCTGGTTGGTCAGCCGGGCCGCCGAACAGCTGGGCATCCCGCTGGTCGTCACCCTGCACGGCCTCGACGTCACCCGGCAGGCGGCGGCACCCGGTCCGCGCGGCGCTCGGCACCGGCGGAACCTGCGGACCATGTTCGGTCGGGCCGCGCTGATCCTGGCCGTCTCCGGGGCGATCCGGGACCGGGCGGTGGCGCTGGGAGCGGATCCGCGGAAGGTCCGCGTCCACCACACCGGGGTGCCGGTGCCACCGGAGCCGGCCGCCGGGCCGAAGCGGTGGGACGTCGTGTTCGTCGGCCGATTCGTCGAGAAGAAGGGGGTCGAGGATCTCGTCGAGGCGCTGGGCATGCTCTCCGAACTGCGGCCCCAGGTGCTGCTGGTCGGCACCGGGCCGCTGCACGAGCGGGTGCGTACCCGCGCCGCACAGTTGGGCGTGGACGCGACCTTTCCCGGCGCGCTGCCACCGCCCGAGGTGATGCGGCACATCGCCGAGGCCCGGCTGCTCGCGGCACCGTCACGCACCGCGTCGGACGGCGACACCGAGGGCCTGCCCACCACCATCCTGGAGGCGTTCAGTCTCGGCGTGCCGGTCGTCTCGACCTACCACAGTGGTATCCCCGAGGCGGTCACCCACGAGGCCAACGGCCTGCTCTGCGCGGAAGGCGACCGGCCGGCCCTCGCCGCCAACCTCCGCCGCCTGCTCACCGACGCCGCACTGCGCGACCACCTCGGCAAGGCCGCCCGCCACCGCGCCGAGACCGACTTCGACCTGCACCAGCAGACCCGCCGCCTCGAATCCCTCTACGACTCCCTGCTGCCCCCACCCTGATCCGACACCCGTCGGTGGGACCGTCAGTCGGTGGGTCGGAGGCGGCGGACGGCGGAACGGGCGGTGCGGGCACCGGCCAGCAGGAGCCGTCCGGCCCGTGCGGTGGGGGTGCCGTGCAGCAGTGCGACGATCCGGCGCAGCCGTTTCAGCTCGTCGTCGCGCTCGGTCAACGTCCGTTCGTACCAGTCCTGAAGCGCGCGCGCCTCGGACAGCTCGCGGGCCAGCCGGTCCCGGTCCGTCAGCAGTTCCCGCCAGCCGCCGGCAGCCGCACCCACCACCTGGTCCACCGACGTCCCCGGCTCCCGACCGGACATCGTGGTCAGCATGGCGGCCAGCTCACCGGCCGGCCAGAGGTCGGCCAGCCCGGCGTCGACCAGCCGGGACGCCAGCCGCCGCAGCACCATCGTCGGCTCGCCGGCCCTGGTGGGTCGGTGCCAGGTGCCGGCCGGGGTGACGACCACGGCGTCCGCGGGCGTCCCCGCCGCCGCACCGCGCTGCCAGGCGGTGAGCAGCGCCCGCACCGCCGGCAGGTCCCGGCGCAACGTCGCGGCCACCACCAGATCCTCGACGGTACGCCCCGACGGGACGGTCTCGCCGTCGGTGAACCGCCACCCACCCGCCGGGTCCCGGCGCACCTCCCGGAGCCGACCGTTCAGCACCAGCAGCGCCGCGGGCGGCACCGCCCCGGCCCGGTCGGCCTCAGGATCGGCGTGCGCGACGGGCTGATCCGCCGGCGTCGACGGACCCGGCAGGCGTTCGCCGAGCAGCACCCAGGCCGGCGCGAGTTCGACGGCGATCCCGTTCCGGACGGCGGATCCGGCCAGCCGAGCCGGGTCGGCCAGCAGCGGTGCGACCGGCACCGGGCCGTCGCGTCCGGTACCGGGGTCACCCGTCCTTCGGTCGCCGTCGCCGAGCTCGGCCTGGTCGCCGGGGACGGCCCGATCGCCAAGGACGACCTGTTCGCTGAACACCGCCTGGTTGCCGAGGACGGCCTGGAGAAACCCGGTCAGGTCCGGGTCGGCCAGCAGTTCCGGGTCGAGCAGGGCGGCCGGCGCGACGGGGGACGGAAAGACCGCCCAGGCGCCGCCGATCCGCAGTCCCGACGCCGTCATGCGGGCCCGCAGCCGGTCGGGGCCGGCCGGGCGGGTGTCGTCGTACTCGCCGAGCGACCCCCAGTCGGAGTCGGTGCTCGGCGGTGGCGACGCCAGCAACCGGTGCAGCCCGAGCGGGTTCTCGGCCCCGAGCAGCAGCCGACCGCCGGGCCGCAGCACCGACACCAGCAGGTCGAACGCCTCGCCCCAGGACAGCTGCGTCCCCTCGACCGAACCGAGGCGCTCCAGCCCGTCCAGGGCGACCACGCTGTCGTACGCGGCGGTGCCGGCGAGCTTCTCCGGGCCGCCACAGCACACCCGTACCCCGGTCGATCCGGCGTAGCGGGCAGCCAGCGCCTCGGCGTCGGGCAGTCCTCGGACCAGCACGGTCAGGTCGGCCGAGGGCAGCGCGTCGAGCAGCTGGGGGTCGTGTGGCCCGACCACCAGCGTGCGGCCGGACACGACGGACAACAGGGCCGCCAGTTCCGGACCGCGTACCGGGCCGGGGCCGTGTGCGCCGTCGAGATCCGACCAGCCGAGCATCTCGCCACCGAGCAGCTGCACCTCACTCATCGCCCCACCTCGCCGCGCTCGGCGTCACGACGAGTCGCCCCACTGCGCTGAATGATTCGCTCGCTGCGCTCGCTCATCGGCCAACCTCCGTGCCGTGGTGCTCGTCGGCGGATCGGACCGTGGGGGCCGGGTGCCGACCGGTGGGCTCGGGCCAGCGGAACAGCCGGCGCAGCTCGGCCGGTGCCAGCAGCCGGTCGGCACCCAACTCGGCGACGGCCAGGGCACGGGCGCTGTCCGGGTCGACCTGCGGGCCGTGCAGGCTCGCCCACTGGCGCCGGATCCGCGGCTGACCACCCCAGATCGGCGCCTCACCGGCCAGCTGCATCGGATCGCCGTAGACGGCCGGCTCACAGCCGGCGAGGATGCCGTAGAAGACCGCGCTGCACAGCCGGTTCGAGGCGACCCGACGATGCCGCCGCAGCTCGGCCAGTTGCCGGTGCAGGAAACCCGGGTCGAGGTCACGCCAGCGACCGCCCCGGTAGCCGTGGCAGATCACCCGGAAGCCGGCCCGCTCGTAGTGCTGGCGCACCCGGTTGGACCGGTACTCCTGCCAGTAGAGGCAGACCGTCACCGGCCCCGGTTCGACGGCCCGGATCTCGTCGATCAGCCGGTCGTGGTCACCGACGACCCGCTGCCCCTCCCAGCCGTGGAAGGGGTACCAGATGGCCCCCTCCCGCCGTCGCGGGTCGTCCGGCTCCATCGCCAGCAGGTACGCCCACGGAGCGCCGACCACGTACGTCTGGCGGCGACCCAGGGACCAGGCCCGCCGCCGGGTCCGCTCCGACCACAGGAACAGCGGTACGCCGGGTACGAACTCGTGGTCGTACGCCATGCCGTCGCCGATGTTCCAGCCGTGCTGGAGGTAGCCGCGGACGCGGGGCGGGTCCCGGTCGTCGAGCCCGCAGTAGCGGGCCAGCACGTGGGAGTGCCCGTAGTAGTGGTTGGCATGGTGCACGGTGGCGGGCGCCCCTGGTCGTGGTGACGGGTCACGGCGTGACGGGTGGAGGCGGAGCCTAACCGGCCCGTCTGAACACCCGGCCACGCCGAGATGTCCGCCCGGTGTGCCACGCGTGATACGGATGGAGCCCCCGGCCGGGATCGAACCGGCGACATCCCGCTTACAAGGCGGGTGCTCTGGCCAGCTGAGCTACAGGGGCGTTGTGTCGTGGCCAGCATAGCGACCGACGTCCGGTTTTCCTGCTCGGCAGGGGTCCCGAGCATGGGAAACGTCAACATCCCGACGCGTGGACGTCGATTCGTGTCCGACCGTGCCCGAGTGACCGGTATGCGAATGCTTCGGAACTACCGGTCGACCATGGACCTTGGCATCGTGGCCAAAGCCGTTTACCGTGCAGTGACACGGCCGACACGGGTTCGCCCCGCGCTGGCCGTGGCGCCGGTACGGGCACCCGTGCCGGTCGCTCCTTCACTCGGATCGTCCGGCACGTTCCTGCCGGTGAAAGGAAGCGCCCCCTCATGGCTACGGTCACCTACGCGAAGGCGTCCCGGATCTACCCGGGCACCGAACGCCCCGCGGTCAACCAGCTCGACCTCCAGATCGGCGACGGCGAGTTCCTCGTCCTGGTCGGTCCCTCCGGCTGTGGTAAGTCCACCAGCCTGCGCATGCTCGCCGGCCTGGAGGACGTCGACGACGGCGCGATCTACATCGACGACCGGGACGTCACCCACCTGCCGCCGAAGGCCCGCGACATCGCGATGGTCTTCCAGAACTACGCCCTCTACCCGCACATGACGGTGTACGAGAACATGGCGTTCGCGCTCAAGCTGCGCAAGACCTCCAAGTCCGAGATCGACCGGCGGGTCAAGGAGGCGGCGGCGCTGCTCCAGCTGGAGGAGTACCTCAGCCGCAAGCCGAAGGCGCTCTCCGGCGGTCAGCGCCAGCGGGTCGCGATGGGCCGGGCGATCGTCCGGGAGCCGCAGGTCTTCCTGATGGACGAGCCGCTGTCGAACCTCGACGCCAAGCTGCGGGTGCAGACCCGTACGCAGATCGCGTCGCTGCAGGCCAAGCTCGGCATCACCACCGTCTACGTCACCCACGACCAGGTCGAGGCCATGACCATGGGCCACCGGGTCGCGGTCATGCTCGACGGTGTGCTCCAGCAGGTCGACACCCCGCGGACGCTCTACGACACCCCGGCCAACGTCTTCGTCGCCGGCTTCATCGGCTCGCCCGCCATGAACATCAAGACCGTCCCGTTCAGCGAGCAGGGCGCGTCGTTCGCGGAGATGTCCGTGCCGCTGACCCGCGAGCAGGTCGAGGCGGCGAGCGCCGAGGGCGGCAACGGCAAGGTGACCGTGGGCTTCCGCCCGGAGGACTGCGACATCGTCAGCCCGACCGAGGGCGGCATGCCGGTCGTGGTCGAGCTGGTCGAGGACCTGGGCTCCGACGCCAACGTCTACGGCCACGCCGCGCTCGACGGCGCCTCCGAGCGGTTCGTGGTCCGCACCGACCGTCGGCAGATGCCGAAGCTCGGCGACACGATCTTCGTGAGGCCGCGTACCGGCCAGAGCCACGTCTTCCACTCCGCCACCGGGAAGCGCATCTGACGTAGCAACAGCGAAAAGGGGCGGTCCGCCGATGGCGGGCCGCCCCTTTCGCGTACGCTCCGCGGTTCTCAGCCCTCGACGGCCCGGCGGCGCGCCACCTCCGCCAGGGTGACCGCGGCGGCCACGCTGGCGTTCAGTGACTCCACCTCGGAGATCATCGGAATGCTGACGGTGAGGTCGCAGGTCTGCCCGACCAGGCGGGACAGTCCCCGTCCCTCCGAGCCGACCACCACGACCAGCGGGCCGACGGCGGCCTCCAGGTCGTACAGGTCCGTCTCCCCGTCGGCGTCCAGGCCGACCACCATGAACCCGGCGTCCTGGCAGGCCTTCAGCGACCGGGTGAGGTTGGTCACCTGGGCCACCGGCACCCGGGCCGCCGCGCCCGCGCTGGTCCGCCAGGCGGTCGCGGTGATGCCGGCCGCCCGCCGCTCGGGTACGAAGACGCCCTGCGCGCCGAACGCGGCGGCGGAGCGGATGACCGCGCCGAGGTTACGCGGATCGGTCACCCCGTCCAGCGCCACCAGCAGCGGTGCCGGCTGTTCCAGCGCGGCGGCGACCAGGTCCTCGAACGGCTCGTACGCGAACGGCGGCACCTGGAGACCGACGCCCTGGTGCAGCACGCCCCCGGTCATCCGGTCCAGCTCGGCCCGGCTGACCTCCAGGATCGCGATGCCCCGGTCGGCGGCGGTCCGGACGATCTCCTTGACCCGGTCGTCCATGTCGATGCCCAGCGCGGTGTAGAGCGCGGTCGCCGGCACCTGGGTACGCAGCGCCTCCAGTACCGGGTTGCGGCCCACCAACAGTTCCGGGGAGTCCTTCGCCGGGTTGGACTTGCGCCCCGGCGCGACCCGGGGGCCGCTCCGCCCGGCGGGCTGCTTACCGCGCGCCGGCTTGGCGTTGGCCGTGCCCCGGCCACCACCCTTGCCCCAGGTGGTGTCCTTGCTGCCGGGCTGGCCGATCTTCGGGGCCCGCCCCTCCTCGGCCGCCGCCCGGCGCTCCTTCTCCTGCTTCCACGCGGTGCGCTGCGGCAGCTTCTCGGTGCCGGAGTACGCCTTGTGCCAGGGACGCTCGTCGGCCGGCAACGTCCGGCCACGCCCGGCGAGGGAGTCCCGGTTCTTGCCGCCGGACCCCTTCGGGGCACTGGCCTTCGACGCCACCCGTCGACCACGGCGCTGCGAATTGCCGGCCATCAGTCCTGCTCTCCAATAGTCCAACGCGGCCCCTGTGGGGTGTCCTCGACCACCACTCCGGCCCGCTTGAGTTGATCCCGCAGCGCGTCGGCGGCGGCCCAGTCCTTGCGGACCCGGGCCTGCGCGCGCTGTTCCAGTGCCAGGGCGATCAGGGAGTCCACCACACCACGGAGGTCGCTCGCCCGGGCTCCGCCGGTCCAGGCCGGGTCGAGGGGGTCGACCCCGAGGATATCCAGCATCGCGCGCACGCTGGCGAGCGTGGTGCGCACGGTCACATCGTCCCCGCCGGCCAGCGCGTTGTTGCCGTCCCGCAGGACCTCGTGCAGCGCCGCCAGCGCGGCCGAGGTGTTCAGGTCGTCGTCCATGGCCGCGGCGAACGCGGCCGGCAACTCGCCGAGCGCACCCGCGCCGACCCGTTCCACGGCCCGCGTCACGAAGCCCTCGATCCGCCGGTACGCGACGGCAGCCTCGCGCAGCGCCTCCTCCGAGTAGTCGATCCGCGATCGGTAGTGCGCGGCCACGTAGTAGTAGCGCAGCTCGACCGGGCGCACCCCGAGGGTGGCGACGTAGTCGAGGTCGAGGGCGTTGCCCAGCGACTTGCCCATCTTCGCCCCGCCGATGCTGAGCAGCCCGTGATGCACCCAGTACCTGGCGAAGGGCAGGCCGGCGGCCTGGGACTGGGCCAACTCGTTCTCGTGGTGCGGGAAGGTCAGGTCGAGCCCGCCGCCGTGGATGTCGAACTCCGCGCCCAGATAGCGCCAGCACATCGCCGAGCACTCGATGTGCCAGCCGGGGCGGCCCTGCCCCCAGGGCGACGGCCAGTAGGCGTCCGCCGGCTCATCCGGCTTGGCGCCCTTCCAGAGCGCGAAGTCACGCGGGTCGCGCTTACCCCGATCCGGTGCGTCACCCGCGGATTGCATGTCGTCGGGCGACTGGTTGGACAACGCACCGTACGACGGCCACGAGCACACGTCGAAGTACACGTCGCCCGAGCCGTCGGTGGCCGGGTAGGCGTGCCCCCGCTCGATCAACCGCTCGATCAACCCGTGCATCTCGGGAATGTGACCGGTGGCGCGTGGCTCGTAGCTGGGTGGCAGCACGTTCAACGCCCGGTACGCCTCGGCGAGCTTCAACTCGTTGGCGTAGGCGATCGACCAGAAGGGGCGCTCCTGCTCCTGCGCCTTGACCAGGATCTTGTCGTCGATGTCGGTCACGTTGCGGATGAAGGTGACCTGGAGACCGGCCGCCGACAGCCAGCGACGCAACACGTCGTAGTTGACGCCGGAGCGAAGATGACCGATGTGCGGCGGTGCCTGGAGGGTGAGACCACACAGGTAGACCCCCACCTTGCCGGCTTCCCGCGGGACGAAGTCCCGCACCGATCGGGTGGCGGTGTCATACAGGCGTAGCGTCACCGTACAAGGGTAGCCGTCCGCTGTTGCCCGCTCGGCCCGAGCCTGGTAGCGCCCGGCCGCTGCGCGCCTGCCGATGCCGCCCCGCTGGCCGTACGCTGCTGTTCGTGAGCACTCCAGCGACACCCGGCCCGGCCCCCCGGCCGGCAGCGCCGGACGGCCTGGTGCCAGCCGGGTCGGTCCGAGGCCGATCGACGCCGGGCGGCTCGACGCCAAGCGGCTCGACGCCAAGCGGCTCGACGCCAAGCGGCTCGACGCCAGGTGGCTCGACGCCAGGCGGCGAGGCGTCGCAGACGCTGGATCGAGGGCTACGGCTGCTGCATCTGGTTGCGGACGCGCCGGGCGGGTTGACCGTCACGGAGGCCGCGAGCCGGTTGGGCATCGGTCGGGCCGCCGTCTACCGGCTGGTCGGGCCGCTGGCCGGGCACGGCATGCTGCGGCGTGACGCCGCCGGCCGGCTGCGCCTGGGCGCCGGGGTGCTGCACCTGGCCCGGCGGGCCCAACCGCTGCTCGCCGAGGGTGCGTTGCCCGCGCTGCGGCGGCTGGCCGAACAGGCCGGAGCCACCGCCCACCTCACGGTGGTGGAGGGCGGCGAGGGGGTCGCGCTGGCGGTGGTCGAGCCGAGTTGGACGTCGTTCCACGTCGCGTACCGGACCGGGGCCCGGCACCCGCTGGAGCGGGGCGCCGCCGGACGGGCGATCCTGGCCGGCCGGTCGGGTGCCCCCGGCCCGGTGAGCACCGCAGGTGAGCTGCAACCCGGCGCGTACGGGGTGGCCGCCCCGGTGCTCGGGGTACCCGGTCTGGAGGCGAGCGTCGGGGTGGTGGCCCTGGCCCCGCTGGACGCCGACGCCGTCGGCGCACAGGTGCTGGCCGCAGCCACCGCCATCGCCACCGCCCTGACCTGACCCACCGACCCCGCCCACGCGGCACGACCCCCCACCGCCCGCCGCGACCCCCGCCGCCCGGCACGATCCCGCACCGCCCGCCGCGGCTTGCCGCACCGCCCGCCGCGGCTTGCCGCACCGCCCGGCGCGGCTTGCCGCAAGTCGCGGCCAAACTCCGGCTTGAGACCCCGACTTGCCGCAAGTCGAGATGGAGCCACCCCGCACGGCCCACAACTCCCCCCCCCGCAGCGACATCCCTGCGGAGGCCCTGCTGCCCTGGCCGGCTCCGCGTGTCCGAACGTGGCCCTATAGCACACTCGGCGATGATCGGGGCAGTTGTCCACAGGGGACGGGCGGTGCGCTGTCCTTGGTTGTCCACAGGGGCTGCCGTGGCGGCACCAGGGCCCGCAGGCTCTCCTGCATGCCAGTTCGAGTACACCGACCCGGAGCCCTGGCGTGGCAGGTGTTCCGCGGCTCGGACGCCGTCGACCAGGGCCTGCTCACCGCGCACCAGCTACGCAGTTCCGCCTGGGCGCGACTACGGCGGGACATCTACGCCGATGCCCGGCTCGATCGCGATCACGAGCTGGCCTGCCGCGCCGTGGCGTTGCAACTGCCGGTCGTGGCGGCGTTCGCCGGCCCGTCGGCGGCGTACCTGCACGGCGTCGAGCATGCCGCGAGCTTTTCAGACAACGTGCACGTGCTCGTGCCGGCACCAGCCGGGCTGCACAGCCAACCCGGCCTGCAAGTCCACACGATGTCTGAGGAACCCTGGCTCCAGGGCATCGGCACGGGCACGCTCCGCCACACCGACCCGACCCGGGCAGCCTGGGAGAGCGCCGTCTGGCTGGAGCCGACCCGCGCGATCGCCATCATCGACACCCTGCTCGGCCGGCAACTCACCACCCGGGCAGCCCTCGCCCAGTTCGCGGCCCGAAACGACGGCCGTCCCGGGGTACGCCGGGCAAGCTGGCTGTTCGATCTGGCTGAGCCGGCGGCTCAGTCGCCGGCCGAGTCACACCTGCGCATCCGCCTGGTGCTGGCCGGTCTGTCTCGACCGGTGGTTCAGCATCCAGTGCTGGTGTCCGGCGGCCTGGTCCTGCATCCCGATCTCGCCTGGCCCGCCTTCCGGGTGGCGGTGGAGTACGACGGGCACTGGCATTCGGACCGCGAGCAGTTGCATCGGGACCGACAACGCCTGAACCGTCTTGTCGGTGCCGGTTGGCTGGTTCTGCACGTCACCAGTCGCCGTCTCCACCAGGACTTCCCGGGGATCGTCCGGGAAGTCAGCTTCGCACTGCGCGACCGGGGATGGCGCCGATGACAGCAGGTGGCCGGGCTGAGGTTCCAGCCCGGCCACCTGCCCTGATCAGAGACGTGCTATCGGCGCGGCTTGACCGTCACCGCCGCGTACGCGTCGACGATGCCGTACCCGTAGAAGCCGTTGAAGTTGAGCCCACCCGCGCAGAACGCGTCGTAGGTCTCGTCAAGGCCCTCGTCACGGTACTGCTGAAGCCTCGGCTGCGGGCAGGGACGCTCCGCAGCCGTCCGGTACAGGTGCTGCTCGACCAGGTCCGGGTGCATGCCGTAGCCGGCTCGGCCCTGCTGCTTGCCGTAGCGGCTGACGATCAGCGCGGCGACGCCCGACGCGTGCGGCGCCGCCATCGAGGTGCCCTGCAGGTAGCGGTAGTAGCCGCAGTCACCGTTGCTCTTGCAGTCCTTGAAGACCCGGTCCGCCACCCGCGCGTCGATGTTTCCGTCCGCGTCGACCATCGGGTCCGGGATCGTGGACGAGATCGGCTCCTGCTGGAGAACATGCTTGGGGTAGGCCGAGAGAATCCGGTTGGCCTGGGCGCCGAAGGTCGGCGTGCCGAAGCCGTCCAGCGAGAAACCGCCCGGCGCGGCCACCGAGATCTGCTCCGTGCCGTAGTTCGAGAAGTGCGCCTTGCGCTCCGACGGGCCGACGGAAGACACCCCGATCACATGCGGGCCCTCGACCGGCAGGTCCCAGCAGCTGTCATTGTCGATCTCCCGCGGATACGCCGGGATCGGCCCGTAGTCGGGGCTGGACGTGTCGGTCCGCGGCGCTCCGAGATCCTCGTGGTTGTTGCCCAGTGCGCCGACCAACGTGACGCCCCGGTTGTGCGCGAAGGTCAACGCTCGCTTCATCGCCTTGATGATGGCCCGCTGCTCGGCCTGGGCCTCCGGCGAGTCGGCCGGGTTGGCCCTGCAGTTGTAGAGCCACGGATCGACGTAGAAGGACATGTTCACCACGTCGAGGCCCGACTTGCCGGCGTGCACCAGCGACCTGACGACCGGCTCCAGGAAGAAGTACCCGGAGTCCTGCCCACCCTTGAGCTGGACGATCGAGACCTTGGGAGCGACACCCGACACTCCGATGCCGTTCGCCGCCGCGCCGATCGTGCCCGCGACGTGGGTGCCGTGTCCGTCGTCGTCGGTGCCCACCGGGTCGAGGCAGCTGGGTACCTCGCAGGGACCGTCGATGTCGGTCATGTCCGGCGCGAAGTTGCGGGACAGGCGCCAGTCGAAGTTCGGTGCGAGGTCCGGGTGACTGGCGTCGACGCCGGTGTCCAGCACCCCGACGAGCACTCGCCGGTCGCCGGGTTCGACCTTGCGGGAGTCGTCGGCCCGGATCATGTCCAGGCCCCACAGCTTCTCGTCGAGGGGGTCCATCTTCTTCCCCCGCGCCCGGCTCGTCGCGGAGCCACCAGCCTTGGCGGCGGAGGCACGGGCCGCGGCGGCCGGGGCCGGGCCTTCCTGCTCGACCGGGTCCGCCTTCGGCTTGCGGCCGATGGCCCGCTGCTCGGTGGCACCGACGAGTGTTCCGGCGGCGAGGACCTGCCGCGGGAAGTCGGCGCGATCGCTGACCACCCGGTAGATGCCGACCTCGTCGGCTCGGTCAACCACCGTGCCGCCCGCGGCGCGGATCGCAGCGAGCGCCGCGTCGGTCGAGACGCCGTCCTCGGCGACCACGGTGAAGGTCCGCAGGTCCGCCGGTTCGGCGCTGGCGGGCACTCCCAGACCTGTGACCGTGAGTGTCAGTGCCGTCGCGGTCGCGACGGCACCGACGGTGAAGCGCTTGCTCACCACATCGAATCCTCTCGTTGAGGGACGTGGCGTCATCAGACATCAATGCTTGAGGTTCCGCCAGAGCAGCGCCGGATAAACGGCGGAAGATCCGCTTCGCCGGAAAGATCAGCCAGCACGCTGGGCAGTTCGGTCATCGTGGTGACCACGGCATCCGGCACCACGTCCGCCGGCAACCGCTCGCCTCGGCGGTTCAGCCACACGGCCCGCAGGCCGGCCCGCTGTGCGCCGACCACGTCATGAGCCGGGTTGTCGCCGACGTGTACCACCTGCGCCGGGTCCGCTCCGGCGGCAGCACACACCGCCGCGTAGAAATCCGGGGCCGGTTTCTTCGGCACGCCGTCGCAGTGCGCGTACACCGCGAAGGCGAACTCGCCGACGAGGCCGCAGCGTTCGGCGCGGCTGTTGCCGTTGGTGGCGAAGCCCAGCGTCCAGCGTTGGCGCAGCGCGGCCAGCGCCGGCAGCGTGTCGGCGAACGGCCGGGTCAGCGCGAAGCGGCGAGCGAAGAAGAGCGCGCTGATCTCGTCGAGGTGGGCACCGAGCCCTGCCCGATCCAACGACCGGGCCAGCGCGGCCTTCCGGATCTCCCACACCGGTGCTGCGGCGTTCGCGCCGAGGGCCAGGTGCCAGTCCGACTCCAGGTCGGCGAGCGAGATCCGGGCCGCCGGGTTCAGTCTGCCCATCTCCTCGAGTACGGCGATCAGCCCACCGGTCACCGCGGGGCGCAGGTCGACCAGGGTCTCGTCGGCGTCGAACACCACAGTGGTCACCACCGGGGCATTGTCCCAGCCGCCCTTCGGCGCTGCCGCCCCCGGCCAGGGTTCACCGGCACGTACTGACTGAACGTGTCATTGCCACTGCATCATGCAACTTCTATGGTTGCAGCAGCTTGACGTTCTCCTCGACACGGGGGCTGGAGGACATGTGGGAGCTGTTCCCTTGGGATGCCCGGACGCCCGGGCGGCGTTGTGAAGATTCACCTGCTCGGCCCGCTCACCGTGCACGGCGAGGCGGGCACGAGACGGCCCGACGGCAAACGGGCACGGTCGCTGCTGGCACTGCTCCTGCTCCATGCCAACGCACTGGTTCCGGTGAACCAGATCGTGGACGAGGTCTGGGGTATGGACCCGCCACGGACGGTCCGTACCCAGGTGCACGGGCAGGTCTCGCTGCTGCGACGGTTCCTGCGGGGAGTACCCGGCGTCGAGCTGCACACGCTCGCGACCGGCTACCTGCTCCGGGCCGACGTGGCCGACATCGACGTCACCGAGTTCCGGCACCGGGCCCAACGAGGACGGGCCCTGGTCGCTCTCGGGCGGCCGCAGGCAGCGGCGGAGGCCTTCCGGGAGGCGCTTCGACTGCACGCCGGCCCCCCTCTCGGTGACGTCGACGCACCGTTCGTCCCGGCGGCGGTCGCCCGACTCGAGGAGGAACGGCTCACCGTGCTGACCGAGTTGATCGGGCTCGAGCTGCATGAGGGACGGCACCAGGAGCTGATCCCGAAGCTCACCGCACTTGTGGAGGAGCACCCGCTACGCGAGTCGATGTGGCGGCATCTGGTGGTGGCCCTGCACGGTGCCGGCCGACGCAGCGAGGCGATGGCGGCCTTTCACCGCGCCCGACTGCTCCTGCGCGAAGAGTTGGGGTTGGACCCAGGCGCGGAACTCACCTCCGCGTACCGGAACCTGCTCCACGCCGACCCGGTGACGGATGGGCAGGACGTCGACCTCTCGGACGCTCTGGTCCGGCTCAACGAGGTCGAGCAGGCGCTCGGGGACATCCGCCGGCTGCTGCTGGGGTGGGCGCCATCGGCGGCGCGGTCGAAGGATCCGACCACGCCGCCGATCACCCACCTCAGGTCAGACGGTGGAGCACCGAACCCCGAGATCGCGGCGTGAGCCGTCGCGGAGCAGCACCGTGAAGGTCCAGGTCCGCCCGGCACAGGATTTCGGCACCGAGACGGCGATCTCGTACCGGCCGTTCGCGAAGGTGACCGCGCCCGCCGTAGCGGGCTGTCCGTTCCAGGAGGCACCGACGACAGCCCCTGGATCGGTGACCGGAGCGCTGCCCGCGGTCAGCTTGAAGCCGACCGTGAAGGACGACGGCGCGGCGGCGTCCGGGATCGAGGTACCCACCTTCGCACCGTTTTCGTAGAAGCCGTCGAACGTGTAGGAGGCGGTCGGGCGAAGGACGCTGGCGGTGACGTGATTCGCCAGGGCGGTACCGGACGAGATTCCGCTGTCCGCGTCGAACTGGTAGTGGACGCCGAGCCAGATGCGACTGCGGGCGTTCTCCGTCGCCGCGGCGCTGAAGGTGGAGAAGTTGCGGACGACCCCGACCGCGTGCGGATCCTCGGTGGTGGCGGCGAACGAGAAGGCATCCGCGGCGAAGAAGCCCCTCATCGCCCCCGCCCACGCGGCGCCGAAGGTGGCGTGTCCGGACGTGTAGGCGGGGAACGCCGGAGAGAAGCGCACGTTGTTCCGGTCGGCCGACAGGGGCAGCCAGGCCGGGTCGGCGACCGTGTCGCTGCGAGCGTCCTCATTGGCCCGCTGGATCGCGGTCTCCGGCCGCCACAGGTCCACGTCCGTCTGGTACTTCGCGTCCCAGGCCACGATCGCCGCGTCTCCCATGGCGATGCCGACCAGACCGAAGAGCCGCGCGTTACCGGCCTGCGTGAGCTTGGCCGCCTTCGCGACGATCTGGGTGTGGGCGAACAACTGACCCGGCGGCTTGTAGGTACCGTCCAGGTCGTTGGCCCAGAACCAGGCGGCCTGCGTCTGGTCGTTGGTCCGGGTCGAGCTGTCGTAGCGGCCCAGTCCCTTCACCTCGTTGAGCTGATCCGCGTACGCCTGGCTCGCCAGCAGCGCCGCGTAGCTGGAGTGACCGGCCGGCGGGCCGGGCCGGAACTGGGTGTTCGAGGTCATGGCGAACGGCGTGACCAGTCCCCAACTCGGCGTGGCCGGCGCACCCGAGCCGGTGCGACGCCACTGTCCCGGAACGGTGCCGTCGGTATAGGTCGAGAAGTCCGGGGCACCGTCGTTGACGCGGAAACTGATCATCGCCTGGGCGCTGGCTGACCCGATACGCTGCCCGTCGGTTCGGGCGGGAGAGCTGGCGATGCCCTCCTGTGCCGCGACAAGGTCGGCGCTGAAGTTCCGCTGCGGATAGACGCTGCGCAGCACGTCGTACGCCGCGTAGTCGATCGCGGTGGCCAGATCCGGCGTCACGCCAGGCGTGGGAGTGACCTTGATCCGGTACTGCTGGCCCAGGCACCGGTCGGCACCGGTCGCACACAGCGCCGAGTTGGCGGCATCGTAGATCGCGGCGTGCACCATCGCGCCGGCCCTGGCCAGCGGCCCGGGTGCCCCGCCCTCCTGCCGGTAGGTCCGGAGCAGGACGTCGTTCCAGTAGAGGACGTGGTCGGCGGGTCCGGCGGCCGACGCGGGCACGGCGGGTGCCACCGCGGCGACGGTGCCGAGACTGACGGCCGTGAGCGCCATTGCGCTCCACCGGCGGGAGGACGTACGCAGCCAGCCCAATGAGACTCCTCGGTCAGCGAACTGATCGGCCGTGGCGATCCACGGTCACCGAGATCCTCGGTGGGGCGGCTACGGCACCACTACGCCGCCGCTACCGCACTACGGAAGATGCGGTAGCGGCCGGCGACGACACGTCGCGTGCGGAGCCGGGATGTCACCTGTCGACGGCCAGCAATGGTTCGCCGACCACGGGCGGCACGGCGGCTGCCCGCAGCTCGTCGAGGCGGACCAGCGCCACACCCGCGACGATCAGCAACCCGCCGAGCAGTTGCACGATCGTCGGCAGCTCGCCCAGGACCAGCCAGGCGATCAGGACCGCGAACATCACCTCGGTCAGCCCGACGAACGAGGCCAGTCGGGAACCGAGCACCCGCACCGCGGCGATCCCGGCCAGGTAGGCGACGACCGCGGCCACCAGCGTCAGACCGGCGATCGGCACCAGCCAACTGGTCCGCGTGCCGGCGAACTGCACGGTGTCGAAGGTGGCCCGCAGCGGCAGTGCGCCGGCCAGGCCGAGCAGCAGCAGCACGCCGGCACCGGCGGCCATCCCGCCGCTGGCCATGACCATGGACGGCAGGGCCGGGTCGACCCGGCCGGCGAGCACGAAGTACCCGGCCAGCCCGACCGCCGCGCCGAGTCCCCAGAGGACGCCGACCACGTCGAGCCGACCCGCCCCGGTCAGGTCCAGCACGAAGACCAGCCCGGCCACGGCGGCCACCGAACCGGCGACGGTCAGCCGCCGGGGGCGCTGCCCCTGCACCAGCCAGGTCCATCCGACGACGAGGACGATGCCGAGGTATTCCAGCAGCAGGGCGACGCCGACCGGCAGGTAACGCACGGCGTTGAAAAAGCACGCCTGGGCGACCGCCACCCCGAGTAGCCCGAAGACGCCGATCGAGGTGAGATTGCGGCGCAGCACCGACCATCGTCCCCGCAGCACGAGCACGGCCGGCACCATCAGGATCAGGGCGGCGATACCGACCCGGGCGATGACGACCGCCTCGGCCGACCAGCCGGCGTCGATCAGGGATCGGGCGAAGGTGCCTGAGGTGGCGAAGGTGATCGCGGAGAGCAGCGCGAGTGCGAGACCGGCACCCGCGGCGGGCGGTTGACGCATGGGGTTCTCCTTGGCACGACCGCCCGCCATGGGCAAAATAGATTATGCCGATGACGCTAGACGGGGCCACGACAGGAGTCAAGTTGCTTTTCGCCCATGACACCGAGTGTTCGCTGATCGCCGCCGCCGCGCTGGTGAACACCGCCGGCTCCGACGGCGAAGGCCTACCGGACGTCGCCGCCCTGGACGCCTTCTACACCAGCCACTCGTACAGCGGGCGGCACGAGCACACCGAGGCCGAGCTACGTGCGGTACGCGCGCTGCGCCCCCGCCTCCGCCGGATCTGGCACGCCGAGGTCGACGAGATCGTGTCGATCGTCAACGCCCTGCTCCGCGAGCACCGGGCGCTGCCCCAGCTCATCACGCACGACGCCGAGCCGTACCATCTGCACGCCGTACCCCGGGACGCCCCGCTGGCCACCCGGATCGCGGTCGAGGCGGCGATGGCGATCGCGGACGTGGTACGCGGTGGCGAGCTGCGCCGGCTGCGCATCTGCGAGCACCCCGACTGCGACAACGTGCTCGTCGACCTGTCCAAGAACCGATCCCGCCGGTTCTGCGAGGCCGGCTGCGGCAACCGGGCCGCCGTCAGCGCCTACCGGGCCCGCCGGGCCGCCGCCCGCACCTGAGCGCTGGTGTGCGGCAAGGCGGGCGCGAAGCGCCTGCCTTGCCGCGGCCGACTGTGGGTACATTTCTTGTCGCTGGAACGACAACAGATGTACCCACGTCTTCGTTCGAACGACCGACGCCGGTCAGCGGGCTCGACCGGCCATCAGCCAACGGGTCACCACGACCCGGAGCAGCACGTAGCGGCCGTCCGGGCCGTCCACCGTGACGTCCCAGCCGCCGTACCGGCGACGAAGCGCCTCGACCACCTCGGGTGGGAACGGCCGGCGGACGATGCTCGCCTCGCCCTCGGCGACGACCGGCGCATCCCCGTCGGGCAGCGCCAGCGACACCCGGGGATCGGCGGCGATGTTGCGGACCTTCCGGTTGCGCTCGCCGGTGCCGATCCACCACTCACCCTCGACGTAGTGGAACCAGACCGGCGTCAGGTGCGGCGACCCGTCCGGCCGCAGCGTGCAGATCCAGACGACCCGTTCCCGCGCCAGCCGCTCCAGCACCTCCGCGCCGGGCAGGGCGGTCACGTCCGGCGCGGCGGCGCCGCGACAAAGACCCGCCAGGTGTACGCGTCAAAGCTCAGCACCGGCCCCGCCGGATCCTTGCTGTCCCGCACCCCCACCACCCCAGGCAGGTTCGTCGCCACCTCGACACACTGGTCATTGGACCCGCTACGGCGGCTCTTTTGCCAGCGTGCGCCGGTCAACTCCATGATTCCGCCAGTTCCTTCAGCAGCTCGATCGATTCCTGCGGGGGCAACGCCACGGCGAGAGTAGCCTCCCAGGTCCGTTGCAGTCGCAGGAGATCTGCCGCCCCATCCAACTCCTGTCCGCCGATCTGTCCTCCGAGGAAGGCAACCTCCACACCGTCGGCCATGCTGGCGAGTATGAACGGGCCGTTCAGCCCCGGGTACTCCTCAGCCGACCTGGGCACGACCTGGATTCGGAGGTGGGGGTGTTCGACAGCGAGGCGGACCAGGTGTTGCACCTGCTCATGCATGACTTTTCGACCACCGACCTGCCGCCGCAAGACCGATTCGTCAAGCACTGCCGCTATCCGGGGTGTTTTTTCGACATAAAGCACCTCTTGGCTACTCATCCGGTCAACCAGCCGCCGCTCGATCTCGCCGGGATCCAGCAGCGGGTCGGACTCGAAGACCGCCCGTGCATACGCTTCTGTCTGCAGCAGGCCGGGCACGTGCAGCGGTTCGAACCAACGCAGGGCCCATGACTCCGCCATGATGGCGCGCCAGCCGCGTTGCCAGACCTGGGCTTTGTCGAGGGATACCAGCTCAGTGAGCATGCGACCGAAGATGCCTCCGGTGTCGAGGGCCTTGTCGAACTGTTCCAGGTACTTCGGGGTGGGTGGCTGCTGGCCCAGTTCCACCGCACTGACCATCGACGGCGAGTAGTTGACCGCCTTGGCCAGCTCCTCCTGACTCCAGCCTCGCCTGGCTCGCGCCCGACGTAGCTCCGAGACCAGGAACGCCGCCGCCGTCGTCTGCCCACCCGCCATGTCCAGCCGCCCTCCAGGAACCGGTCGATCGACTCCAGCGCCACGCCACCGGTAACCCGGCCCTTCCACAGTGGGCCTCGGACAGCGGGCACGAACACTTCCGACCGTAGTGGTGTTGTCAGCAGACTGTGAAGCGCGACGCTCGCCGCTCATCCCCCGAGTGCGGCGTCGAGGTGGGGCCCCCCCCGACCCCCGCCCGGCGGGGCCCCCCCCCGGGGGGTGAAGCCACCCACCAACCACCACACGGAAGGGGGGCCCATTGCCCGCCC